>NZ_JAWOQP010000013.1:0-11610 GCF_033337375.1 Vibrio sp. YT-17 | reverse complement strand
TCCGGTGGGGTATCGGAGTCCACCACGGTGAACGTCGATGTGACGCCAGTGAACGATGCGCCAGTGGCAAAAGATGATACCGCTGTTACTGACGAAGACACGCCAGTGACGATTGATGTCCTGCCAAACGACACCGACATTGATGGTGATAAGCTGTCTATCCAATCAGCTTCCGTACCTGAAGCACAAGGCACAGTCGAGATTGTTGATGGCAAACTGGTGTTCACACCGGCCGAGAACTTCCATGGTGATGCTGAAATCACTTACACCATCACCGATGGTGCACTGACTGACCAAGCGAAAGTAGCCGTTACCGTTAATCCAGTGAACGATGCGCCAACGATCAAGGTCGATGCTGTAGAAAGTATCACTGAAGACGCAGTGAGTACCGATACGGTAGTGGCAACGTTGGAAGTCGCTGATACCGATACGCCAGAAGAGCAATTAACCGTTTCTTTAGAAAACAACTCAAACGGCTACTTTGCGTTAGTTGGCGATGAAGTCAAACTGACTCAAGCGGGTGTTGACGCGGTTAACAACGACGAACTCAACCTTAAAGACCTAACGATCAGCGCATCAGCATCGGATGGTGTTAATCCAACGGTTAGCGACAGTGATAGTTTGATTGTGAATCGCGTTAACGATGCACCAACAGTCGATAATGTCATTTCAGATCAAGTGTTAGCAGAAGATTTTACGATCTACACGATTGATTTAAACGACGCATTTAAAGACAGCGACTCCGCACTGAACTTCTCAGTGTCCGGCAACGGCAACGTGTTGGTTTCGATTGAAAATGGCATCGCGACCATTAGCCCAACTGCGGACTGGAACGGCTCAGAAGCGTTGACGTTTACTGCCACCGATCCAAGCGGCGAAAGCGTCAGCCAAACGGTGAACTTCACAGTTGCGCCTGTGGCAGACATCGTGGCAGACAACGCGACGGTTGTGGAAGACACGCCGACCATCATTAAGGTCTTAGGTAACGACACGTTCGAAGGCGACGACAAAGTGGTGTCGCTGGATACCAATCACGGTCCAGCGAACGGCACGGTCTCGGTCAACCCGGATGGCAGCGTCACTTACACGCCAAACGACAACTACCACGGTGCAGACAGCTTTACCTACATCGTTACCTCCGGTGGGGTATCGGAGTCCACCACGGTGAACATCGATGTCACGCCAGTGAATGACGCGCCAGTGGCGACCAATGACAACGCCGTTACTGACGAAGACACGCCAGTGACGATTGATGTCCTGCCAAACGACACCGATGTGGATGGCGATAAGCTGTCGATTGAATCGGCTTCCGTACCTGAAACACAAGGTACAGTTGAGATCGTTGATGGCAAACTGGTCTTCACACCGGCTGAGAACTTCCATGGTGACGCTGAAATCACTTACACCGTGACCGATGGTGCACTGACTGACCAAGCGACGGTTAACGTCACCGTGAATGCGGTGAACGACACGCCTGTGGTTGAAAGCAGCATTGCAGACCAAACCTTGGCAGAAGACTTTACGCCATACAGCATCGATCTAAATACGGCTTTCAGCGATGTAGATAACGTGGATGGCGATCTGACCTTCAGCGTCTCCGGCAACAGCAACATTCAAGTGGCGATCGTCAATGGGATTGCTACGTTCACTCCAACCGCAGACTGGAACGGCTCAGAAACCCTAACGTTTACGGCCACCGATCCAAGCGGTGAAAGCGTCAGCCAAACGGTGAACTTCACGGTAGCCCCTGTGGCGGACATCGTGGCAGACAACGCGACGGTTGTGGAAGACACGCCAACCATCATTAAGGTCTTAGGTAACGATACGTTTGAAGGCGACGACAAAGTGGTGTCGCTCGATACCAATAACGGTCCAGCTAACGGCACGGTCTCGGTCAACCCGGACGGCAGTGTCACTTACACGCCAAACGACAACTATCACGGGGCAGACAGTTTTACCTACATCGTTACCTCGGGTGGGGTATCGGAGTCCACCACAGTGAACGTCGATGTGACGCCAGTGAATGACGCGCCAGTGGCAAACGATGACGCGGCAACAACACAAGAAGATACCGCTGTTACGATTGATATCTTGCCAAACGATACTGACATCGATGGTGATACATTACGTATTGACTCGGCGTCTGTGCCGAGTGACCAAGGGACAGTTGAGATTGTTGATGGCAAACTGGTGTTCACACCGGCCGAGAACTTCCATGGTGATGCCGAAATCACTTACACCATCACCGATGGTTCGCTGACTGACCAAGCGACGGTCAACGTCACCGTGAATGCGGTGAACGACACGCCTGTGGTTGAAAGTAGCATTGCAGACCAAACCTTGGCGGAAGATTTCACGCCATACAGCATCAATCTGAATACCGCTTTCAGCGATGTGGATAACGCCGATGGTGAGTTAACGTTTAGCGTCTCAGGTAACAGTAATGTCAATGTCTCAATAGAAAATGGCATCGCGACCATTAGCCCAACGGCAGACTGGAACGGCTCAGAAGCGTTAACCTTTACGGCTACTGATCCAAGCGGTGAAAGCGTCAGCCAAACGGTAAACTTTATGGTTGCGCCTGTGGCAGATATTGAATCTGACCGCGCGACGGTTGTGGAAGACACGCCGACCATCATTAACGTCCTAGGTAACGACACGTTTGAAGGCGACGACAAAGTAGTGTCGCTCGATAGCAATAACGGTCCAGCCAACGGCACGGTCTCGGTCAACCCGGACGGCAGCGTCACTTACACGCCAAACGACAACTTCCACGGTACAGACAGCTTCACGTACATCGTTACCTCCGGTGGGGTATCGGAATTCACCACGGTGAACGTCGATGTGACGCCAGTGAATGACGCGCCAGTGGCAAAAGATGATACCGCTGTCACTGACGAAGACACGCCAGTGACGATTGATGTTCTGCCAAACGACACCGATATTGATGGCGATAAGCTGTCTATCCAATCGGCGTCTGTGCCGAGTGAGCAAGGGACAGTCGAGATTGTTGACGGCAAACTGGTCTTCACGCCGGCTGAGAACTTCCATGGTGACGCTGAAATCACTTACACCATCACCGATGGTGCACTGACTGACCAAGCGACGGTCACCGTCACCGTGAATGCGGTGAACGACACACCTGTGGTTGAAAGCAACATCGCAGACCAAACCTTGGCGGAAGATTTCACGCCATACACCATCGATCTAAATACCGCTTTCAGCGATGTGGATAACGCCGATGGCGAGTTAACGTTTAGCGTCTCTGGCAACAGCAACATTCAAGTGGCGATCGTCAATGGCATTGTTACGTTCACTCCAACCGCGGACTGGAACGGCTCAGAAATCCTAACGTTTACTGCCACTGATCCAAGCGGTGAAAGCGTTAGCCAAACGGTGAACTTCACGGTTGCGCCTGTGGCGGACATCGTGGCAGACAAAGCGACGGTTGTGGAAGACACGGCGACCATCATTAAGGTCTTAGATAACGACACGTTCGAAGGCGACGACAAAGTGGTGTCGCTTGATACCAATAACGGTCCAGCTAACGGCACGGTCTCGGTCAACCCGGACGGCAGCGTCACTTACACGCCAAACGACAACTACCACGGGGCTGACAGCTTCACCTACATCGTTACGTCAGGTGGGGTGTCAGAGTCCACCACGGTGAACGTCGATGTGACGCCAGTGAATGACAGACCTGACAGTGAGGACTTTACGCATGTTACTGACAAGCCTTTGACGCAAGTTGTATTTGATACTGATACGAAACCTTTAGGTGATGGCGACTCTCAGGATCATATAGCGGATATTGAAGATGACTTAAATGGCAACGATTTGCATGTGCGGATTACTGAACTACCGACCTCAGGAACATTGTTCTTCAGAGATAACAACGGTGAACTGCATGAAATAAAAGAAGTCAGTGACACTCTTTATGAAAAAGATAGCCTTTACTATGAAGCTGATAATGTGGGTTTCTTATTAGGTATCAAGGATCGCCCAGATACACCAAATAGCTCCGAGTCTACAACAGATTTCAATAATTGGGGGCTAAGTGAGGACGGAGGTCCATCACACTCCCGTACTGAGCATTTAGTTAATGGTTCCTCCATCACTATATCTTCTGATAGTGGTGAACTTGCTCAATACAACCGCCAAGTGTCACATATCGGAAACGGTATTGCTGACAATGATGGGCAGGGTATTGAGAAAGGCGAGACAATTACGATCGATTTGTCTAATAACCCTGTGGGCAGCGTAAACCTTGGCTTAGATGGATTAGGTGGATTGTTTGATTACGGTGATGACAACGCTGCGCTTATTACGGTTACGTATTTAGATTCAAATAATATCGAACAGACTCAAACGTTCGAGTTCTTGAAGCCTGAAGGCAACTTCATGCTATTCCAAGAAACAAGCGTTGGTTTTGGGCAAGAACTAGCTCTTCCTGAAGGTTCGGTCATTACTCAGTTAGATTTTTCTACGAAAAATGAAGGGAACTGGGAGTTACGTTATGTAGAAGGTATTCCTGCCGGGGATAGCTTTGGATATGTGGCAGTCGATTCTGAAAGTGGAGTTAGTGATCCATCTACGGTCAATATCGTTAACGAAATACTAGATGGTAATGTTGCGGAAAATGGACCTGTGGTGGAGAGCATTGCAGGTGTTACTGTTGTTGAGGGTGACAATGTCACGTTTTCTGTTTCACTAAATAACGCGACAGATCAGACCGTTAAGTATCAAGTGGATTTCTCTGCAGAGGGTTCTAGTGTGAGCTCTCAAGACATTGATTTGTCGAACGCAACTTTTACTAATGGCGTGAAGTATTTGGGCGGATACCTTATTGTTCCAGTCGGAGTGAATGGCTTTGAGATTACCATTCCAAGTATTGATGATCAGTTGGTTGAATCAACAGAGAGTCTTGTGATTAAAGTCGGAGATGTGTCTGGCGTTGGCTATATTGATGATAATGATGTTCCGCCAGCAGTTCAAAGCAACGAAATTTCCGGATTAGAAGACGAAGCTATTGTTATAACACTAGAACATTTAGGCATCGTTGATAGTAGTATAAGTGTTGAGTTTGACACTTCTGCTCTAAATGGCTCACTGCAAGTGAAAGGTTCTGATGGTTGGGAAGCGGTTTCTGGAAGTGTGCTCGCTTCTGATATCGAAAATGGTCTTGTTCGTTATGTTCCTGCTGAACATGAATCTGGTGCAAATGTTTTCGATAAAGACGGTGTTGGGAACGGCTTGGATACTTACGAGCAGATTCATTTCACTGTTAGTGATGGCAATTCTTCTGCTTCAGGTACGTTGAGTATCGACATAGAGCCTGTCGCGGACCCAATTAAGATTGACCTTACTTTCGGTCCAGTAACGTCTGTACCTGTGACACTAGGCGGAAGCTGGTCTACAGACGAAGAACTTAAAGATCTGCTTGAGGCAAGTAATTTACCAGGGCTTGACTTTGAACATGTGGTGACACAAACGTTTAATAACGGACATGTTGGTAATGACTTAATGCTAAGCGGTGACACTGAATCGCCACTGAGCTTTGTCGGAGATCAACAAGCAGGTGCGAACGTTGATGCTCAAGGCAGTGATATCTTTGTGACTGGAGGAGGTAATGATTCTATCTATGGCGGTATTGGTTCATTAGATGATCAAGCGGAGACGGACACAGTTGTTTACTCTGGCAAGTTGTCTGATTACAACTTCAACTATTACCCTGCATCTGACCACTCAGAGGTCCCGTATTGGATTGTCGAAGATAGCCGATTTATTGATACAAAAGATGTTGTTTCGAGCACTCATAAAGAGTCGGGTGACCACCTTTATGAAATTGAACAACTTATCTTCCAAGATGCCATTATCAAGCTAAATAACAACACAGGAGAGTATGTTGTACTTACAGAGCAGCAAGTCTCTTTTGAGCTGAACCTTGATCTTATCGATGTGGATGGCAGTGAGTCATTCATTAACGATAGCGTCACCTTAACGGGAATTCCTTCAGGGCTAACATTAGAGGTGAATGGCAAAACGGTTGCTGAAAACAGCGATGGTTCTTACACGGTTGACCTTTCAAGTGAACCAAATCAAACCAGTCATCAACTAAGCGGTACGATTACTGTACCAGCCGATTACAATGGTTCGTTAGATTTTGATGTAACAGCGACGGCAGGAAGTGTTGAAGTTAATAACAATACTCAAATGGGGACGGACACGGCTTCTGTTTCAGTTCGAGATTATGATTTTGTTTCCGGTACGCATGGTGATAACAAGATAGCTGGATCTGATAGCAATGATGTGATTGTTGGCGATGTTCAAGGATTACAGATTGTCGAGGGGCAGGACTACAACATTGCTTTTATGCTCGATACATCAGGCAGCATGGGTTACGACGTTGGTCTAGCGCTAGGTGAGCTAAAAACAGTGCTGAATACTCTTACCGAAAGTGCTAGTGGCCCTCATTCGGGCAAAGTGAACGTTTTATTGACCACATTTGCTACTGGGAGCTCTCAGGTACTTGAATTAGATTTGAGTGCTGACAACGCAACATCGCAAATAGAGTCTACATTGGATGCAATTTTACAAATCGGTGATGGTAATACAAATTATGAGGCCGGGTTCCAATCTGCACTAGACTGGTTTGCTAATGCCGATAGTGGCGCAACAAACCTAAGTTATTTCATATCTGATGGTCAACCAAACCAAGCTACGGATAACAATACGAGTTGGTTTAGTGGTTGGGAGGGTGTCGTACTTGGCGTGTCAGAACAAAAGTTAGTGACGCTAGCGGATGTTTTGCCAAGTGATTACAGGTTTGGTGATACAGTCACATACAACAATAAAACAATCATAGATTTTCGCGGGGCGGTGTATTCGCTCTCTACTGGTGAACAGGTGGGGAGAATGCTTAACTCATATGTCTATGATGATTATGGAAATAATGTTCTATCTCAAGCGAATAACGCATATCAAGCATTGGCTGAATTTAGTGAGGTTCGTTCGATAGGTCTTGGTCGCTACTTAGATGAAGATTCGTTAGAAAACTTCGACTCTGATGGTGTAGTAAGGGCTAACATAGATGTAAACCAACTAGCAGAAGTGATCCTTGGTAAGGAAGTTTCATTGATGCAAGGCAAAGATGAGATTAACAGCCTTGATGGAAATGACATTATTTTTGGTGATGCCATGCGTTTCGACGTCGATGGTGAGCAAGGAGTTTCCGCGCTACAAAACTACGTAGCATCTCAACTAGGTAAGGATGTTTCGTTAGTTACGAAAGAAGAAGTTCATCACTACATTACTGAAAACCAAGCAGAATTTGAACAGTCTCGTTATTACGACCAAGCAGACACCATCTCTGGTGGTTCAGGTGATGATATTTTGTTTGGACAAGGTGGTGACGACAAGCTGTTCGGTGGTGCAGACAATGATATTTTAATTGGTGGTTTCGGCAATGATATTTTGACAGGGGGGGACGGTGAAGACATCTTTAAATGGATTGATGTGTCCAATGAACGCGACACTGTCACTGACTTCAATAAAAATGAAGACGCTCTAGACTTCTCAGATCTGTTTGACGACTTATCTAAAGATGAAATTGGAGAGCTTCTTAATGATCTTCAATCAGGTGATCATACTGGTGATGTCGGAGAGTATCATGTAGAAGTGGCACCAGACGGGGGATCTGAGGCAAACCTGAGTATTACAAAAGGGAGCTCGACATTGGACATCCATTTTGACGGTGCAAGTGTTGATGATGTGACTCAAAGCTTAATTGCGAGTTTAGAAGCTCAGTACAAAGACATGTAGTAGCGCTAAACTGTAGTCAAATTTAAAATCAAAAAAGGTCTAGCAATTTGCTAGACCTTTTATTTTTACGGTCTGTTTATTGTTGTGCTAGCTTTTTGGAAGTGTTGTGAAAACGGTCCATTCTTTCTTCACTTCACCCTTGTGGCCAATCACTGTTGCGGTTACTCGACGGTTCAATGCGTGACTAACTTGGTCTGTACCTTGTGTCGCAAGTACTGTGTCTCCATAGCCGACAATGGTAACTCTATCTCCACTAATGCCATTCTTCATGAGCTCTTTTCTAACGTTTTCAGCGCGGCGCTTAGATAGGTCAAGATTATGTTCTGCAGTACCAGTGCGACTAGCATAACCTTGAATCTCTATAGACGTGTTCGGGTACTCTTTCAAAAAGTCGGATAGTTCAAGAATTTGTTGCGTAAAGATAGGGTTGATCACATCGGAATCGTTCGCAAATAGTACTCGAATTTGCATTTCTTGTGAGGAGTCAACGTACGAACCACAACCGTCGTTGTCTATTTCGGCACCCAAAGGTGTACCCGGGCACAAATCTCGCTCGTTAATGACTCCGTCAGAGTCATCATCTATATGATCAGCCCACTGATCGGCAATTGGGGTATCTATGTAATCATATTCATCACCACGATCTGATGAACTGCATGCGGAGAGCATTAATGAGAGTGTAATAAAAGCTATGTGTTTCATAATTAATACTCCACTTCTTCTAGCCATTCTTTAGGCATTTCAACCCTTAATGCACTCAACAGTTGCCCAGTTGCGTTCATCACTCGATATTTGGCGTACTGCTCTGCGTATTTAGAATCTAAGTAGTCTTTACGCGCCTCAAAGAGCTCGTTTTCAGTGTTCAATAGATCAAGCAGTGTTCGTTTACCGATGCGATATTGCTTCTCGTAAGCAATTACGGTCTCAGACGCAGAGTCTACATGATCTGATAGAAACTCTTTTTGTTGTAATGTTAAATCAAGCGCACTCCAAGAAAGCCTTAACCCTTCTTCAACATTGCGATAGGCACCTTCACGCAAGTCTTTTGCTTTATTTAGCTGGTAGGCGAAGTTTTCTGAGTTCGCTGCATCACTGCCGCCATTGAATAGGTTGTAGCGTAGACGCAGCATGGCAAGTGTCTCATCACTTCGACCTTTTAAACCATCAGCGTCGTCACGCCATGTTTGCGAAGCTTCAATGGAAATGGTTGGGTAATTAACACCTTTAGACTGTTTGTATTGAAACTTAGCCGAGTCTACGTCTGCGAGCGCCACTTGAATAACGGGATGAAGTTCAAATGCCAAGCCTACCGCTTCATCAACCGTGTACGGGATAAAGTTTTGGTCCGCTCTCGGAAAGATTAACCCTTGTGGTGTTTGACCGACTAAACGAGTGAACATCGTGTGAGAGTCATACAGGTTATTTTGAGCAGCAGCTAAGTTTCCGTGTGCTTTTGCCAAACGTGCTTCTACCTGCGTCAAGTCAGCAGTAGAGCCGATACCCGAGTTGACTCGTTTTTTAATATCATCGTAAATATCTTTATGAACAGCAAGGTTGTTTTCTGAAAGCTTTAGGACTTCATACGCTTTAACAGCGTCCAAGTACACTTTAGTCACTTCAAGTGCCTTATCTGAAGCATCTGCTAAGAGTTGAAATCTAACAGATTCAGCATCAGCTGCGGTTCGATCAATATCATTTAACGTAGCGCTACCATCCCATATTAGTTGGGTCAGTGTCACTGAAGCTTCCTTTCGAGTGTAATCCGTGTCGCCTCGACCAACTTCATCTGACGGGTCTAATCCTTCATATCCAATTCCAGCATCTAGATCAACAGAGGGGAGGTAAGCACCTGATGAAGCTTCATTTATGTACTTCTGGCTCATAAACTCGTTAAATGCACTTTTAATATCGGGGTTATTTTGTAGCGTCTGTGCAACCGCTTGCTCTAGAGTTTGACCGAAAACTGGTGAAGACACTATTAAGCAACAGCAGGCTATATGTACTCGATTCCATCTCACGTTAGTTCTCCTAAAATCATGTCGCTCTTATTCTGTTTCATATTTGAGACGAGAAGTTACAAACAATGAATTTTCTTAGTGCGTATTATCAACTTGTTGATGTTTAAATGTTTAATTCAATAAAAAACAACAATCTTACTCTCTAAACTCTAGCATACGAGGCAAAGCTTGCTTGGTAAGTGGTCGATTTTTTCGTAGAAAACCTTTTTATCTTAAGAGCATAGCGGAAACTGGTTTAAATGAAGGCAAATTCTTCGGTTATTTTCCTTATTACTCTCAAAAAACTAAATCCTCTTGGAATAAAACGAAAAATTCATATTTTGTCTAAACTATAGACGTGTTTAGTGCAGTAACAAGCCTTTAATTAAACTAATACAAGGATGAAGAGCATGGATCGAGTAGCGTTAAGTTCATTGATGAGCAATGTCGTGGTTATAGGGCTTGATGGGAACCTGAGAAGTCTTGAAAGTGGTCAGCTACCTCAGCCTGGTGAATTAATTATTGAGGAAGTTTCTGATACATCAGAATTAATTGTACAACAGGTAACACCGCAAGGTAGTTCAATTAACGTTACTGATGATGTCACTGCGCTAATCGAGGCTATCGCTAGTGGAGAAGACCCGGCTGCTCTTGGTGAGGATTTTGAGCCAGCTGCTGGTGAGGAAAGTGGTTCTAGCCCCCAAAATACTGGTGCAATAGATCGTACTGGCGCTGAATTGTTGGCTAGTACGAATTTTGAGACCGTCGGTATTGATGGAATCGGACTATCTACAACTCAAGCACTATCTTTGTTGGATCTTTTCAGAGTAATTAATGGCCCTGTACCACCGACTATCTTAGTTCAAGAAATATCTAGTCCGACTATCAACGAAGGTGACCAAGTTGTATTCGATATTACTCTAAGTCAAACAACTGAAGACAATACTGATGTCATTCTTTCTCTCCTTGATGGAACCGCAACAGGCGGCTCAGCTGACGAGAACGGGAGTGACTACGTCAATGAGCGTGTCCTCATAACATTTTCTGATGGTACAACAGAAGAAGTTTCAGTCGGTGAAAGCGGAACCTTTACCATTTCGATCCCACCGGGTGAAAGTGACTTTACGGTCTCTATAGACTCTATTGACGACTCTGTATTTGAAGGCCCAGAAACGTTTACGCTCTCTGGCACGACAGAAGAACAAAGCACACCTGTTACTGGGACTGCCACTATTTTAGATGATGGTAGTGGACCTGGCTCAAATCCTGATGATGATCGCCCAGCGGTAACGATGAGTGATGCAGGTACGGTTAATGAGGGTGAGACAGCGAACTTCAAAGTGACGCTGTCGAATGCCTCCGAGTCCACTGTTCAAGTCGAGCTAGGCCTGAACTTAGGTGACACCGAAGTTGGAGACTTAGGCACCTTAGAATACAACACAGGCTCCGGTTGGGTTGCAGTGCCAAACGATGGCGTAGTAACGGTGCCAGCGGGGCAAACCGAGTTTGATGTGCGTATCGCTTCCATTGATGACGCCGTTTATGAAGGCCCTGAAGATTTCAGCGTGACAGTAACCGGCATTGGCGCAGTGCAAGGCAGCGATACCGGTACGGCAACGATAGTGGATGACGGCAGTGGTCCGGGCCCTGATCCGGATGATGATCGTCCAAGCGTGACTATTACCGATGCTGGCACCATTAATGAGGGTGATACGGCGAACTTCAAAGTGACGCTATCGAACGCGTCTGAAGCGGAAACGCAAGTAGAGTTGGGTCTTAATCTCGGCGATAC
>NZ_JAWOQP010000139.1:0-1192 GCF_033337375.1 Vibrio sp. YT-17 | reverse complement strand
CGAAGTAATGTAGCTAAATTTTTCACCCAACTGTTCTGCTATATAGATTGAACAAGGAAACAATAAGTCTGTCGTCTCAACGGCATTAATAATGACATTGATATGCGTCGTTTTAAGTTTTACTTTGAAGTCAATACCGTGACTTAACAGCAATCTTGAGAGTTTATCTTGCCGCTCATTCCAATGCTTTTGCAAGTGGATAGCCAGAGGATAAGACGCGATTGTCTCCAAGGATATTGACTCGTTATTAATTGGATGATCTTTTCTACAGACCATAACCGACATATCTTTTCCGACTTTTCTTTGGACCAAGTTTTTATTTAAATTTAATGGAAAATAATGAATTCCAAAATGAACGAGCTGATTATTAATTCGATCAGGCGTTAACTCATTCCAATCTTCAATGGTTAATTCTATATTCGGCGCGTTCTCTGAAAAGTATTGAATTATTTCTGGGGCTAGCCAATATGCGATGTAACTATTCATCGCTATATTGATTTTTATATCTGATGTAGATGGATCAAAAGACATATCCTCAGTTAATTCATCAATATCATGAATAATATTATTGAGTTTGGCACGTATGGAGATTGCTTTTGGCGTTAGCTCCATCCTGCCGTTTTTTCTGGTAAGTAATTCATCCTGAAATATTTCCCTTAAGCTTCTTAGAGTTCGGCTCACCGCAGAAGCACTTGTCGACATTTGGTTTGCTGTTGCTGTGATACTTTTTGTTTCCAACAGCAACGCCAACGGTTTCAGTAAGTTATAGTTAAATATCATGTCTAAACTCTCTCGCAACACTCCCTAAAAACATAATATCAATTTTGATAAGTATCAAGTATCACTATTATCAATTGTGGACAAGAACATATTAATTAAACTAGTTCCATCTTGGTTGGAGTAGAAGAATCCCTTATGGCTGGTTTACATACTACAGTGAAAGTTGTTGGCTCAAAATGCAACTATGATTGTCAATATTGTTTTTATTTAGAGAAGGACCTGCTCTTAAACTCTAAAAAATCAATGAATATAGAAACGCTAGAGACTTATATTAAAAATTATATTTCTAGCCAAGATACGCCTATTGTCGAGTTCGCATGGCACGGTGGAGAACCTACATTGATAGGCATTGATTTTTTTGAAAAGGCTGTTGAGTTTCAAAAACAATACGCTAACGGAAAATTAATAAAGA
>NZ_JAWOQP010000138.1:0-1199 GCF_033337375.1 Vibrio sp. YT-17 | reverse complement strand
ATATTGATAAAGCTCATTTAAAATCATGCGACTTGCGCCTCTAACGCACCATGTTGTTTTTTACCAATACGTTTGAATACGTGATAAGTTCCGATGAAGATTGCAACAATAATTGCCATCCAGACACCACTAGTAATTGGGCTTTCAGAGAAATGCGTCAACTGATTGTAGAACGTTGCACATAGGTAAGCTAAACCCATCGTCCATACCGCAATAAAACGTGCGAAGTTATGGCCAAATTCACGTACATACGCCCCCATCGCAGCAACACATGGTGTGTACAACAAGATGAAGATCAAGTAAGCAAACGCGGCATGACCAGAAACAAACTGAGACTTAATGTTGCCGAAGATAGACGCATCCACTTCTTGTTCTTCTGCGACCGCATTTGAATCTGTTAGGTCACCCACTTCAATGCCTAATGGATCAGAGTAACTCAAGCCCGCAAGGTTCTCAGGAATACTCATTACCGCATCTTTTAGGCTACCCATCAGATCGAACTCTGCTTCTTCACCGTCACTTGGCGACGTATACAAACTGTTTAGCGTACCAACGACCGCCTCTTTGGCGAAAATACCGGTAATAATACCAACTGTTGCTGGCCAGTTATCTTCTTGAATACCAATTGGCGCAAACACTGGCGTTACCACTTGTGCCGCTTTAGAAAGTACAGAGTTTTCACTGTCTTCATTACCAAAACTGCCATCTGTACCCAACGAGTTTAGGAAACTCAGGATAGCAACAACCACAACGATGGTTTTACCTGCACCCAGTACGAAGCGCTTTAGCTTTTGCCAAGTTTTGATCACGACGTTTTGCAATGTTGGCAATTCGTAGTCTGGCATTTCCATAACTAAGCTATCGCTACTGCCAGGGTAAAGAGTGTGCTTTAAGAAAAGACCGGTGAAGATCGCAGCCACAATACCTAATAGATAAAGTGCAAAGACAATGTTTTGACCAGAACCAGGAAAGAACGCCGCAGCAAACAGTGCATATACAGGTAAACGAGCACCACATGACATAAATGGCGCCATCGATGCCGCTAACTTACGCTCACGTTCTTGGTCTAGAGTGCGTGTTGCCATGATTGACGGCACGTTACAGCCAAAACCAAGAACCAACGGCACAAACGCTTTACCCGGCAAGCCGATTTTCTGCATCACTTTATCGAGTACAAACGCAGCGCGAGCCATGTAACC
>NZ_JAWOQP010000137.1:0-1203 GCF_033337375.1 Vibrio sp. YT-17 | reverse complement strand
AACGGCTTAATCACAAAGCACTCAAATTTGTCTGAAACACGTGTTGATCGTATTAGCGTAGTGGTTCTTTTCTTGTCAATTTGGGCTGCAGCAATCATGAACCCAAGTATTTTAGGCATGATGGAAGCGTTATCTGGGCCAGTTATCGCAATGATCTTGTTCATTATGCCGATGTTGGCGGTACATAAGATTGAGTCGATGAAGCAGTATCGTGGAAAGCTCTCTACCTATTTTGTTCTGATCACAGGTATTGTTGCGGTAAGTGCTTTGGTTTTTAGCTTACTCAGCTAAGAAGGGGTTACTTTGAGTGATTTTCAGGGGAATACCGTTTACAACTGAAGGTAATTCCCTGAATTTTGCTTTTGTTTTCTAAAACGTAATCTAGCTTACGTCACTCCACTAAATAAGAGCGAAAACACCCGCCAACATTACTACTGAGGCGATACAAGTGCGAGCAATGATGCCGAAGTGCGACGGTTGAATCATTTCGTTATGCATAAATAATCTCCTGTTTGTTATGAACAGCCAATTTACTTTGGCTTAATAACACTATGTCGAATATCCATTTTTTTAACAACCCATACAAACATTAAATATTTATGACACCAAAATCATCTTTTGGAGATCGGAATCACTTTTGGGAGCAGTATCACACATAATTCACATGGAAATATCTTCACCGATTATCGCTATTTCTCAGTCAAAACCTCCGGTTCCCTTATATTGCGATTAAAATTATTTCCCAACTTATAAAAAGCACTTTTCTTTATAAATCAAAAAATTAAAACAAATCAAACATTTATGCTTGTCTTAAAATCCCTTATTCTTGGGGAATCCATAATCACTTAATAGATAAGAAGTGATAGACTTAGCAAGTACTGCTACTTAACGAGATCACAATTTATTAATAAGCTCATGCACTTTCCGATTAAAACGCTGTCTTGCGCTCTATTAGCGGTGATTGGACTTTTCTTCCAGACTGGTTATGTCTTCGCCAATACAGATAAACATATCTATCTCGAAGAACACATTTCGCCCGAAAGCCAACCCATGTTGAGTACCTACTTCCGTTCTATGGGTAAACCTCGCTCAATCAAAGAAAATGTGCTCACGGTTCCGCAAGATGCTTCGCCCGAAACGCTCGCCCTCTACTATTTTGCTCGTATTTATTTAGAACGCTATGAAGGTGTTCCCCTACCTGAC
>NZ_JAWOQP010000136.1:0-1204 GCF_033337375.1 Vibrio sp. YT-17 | reverse complement strand
ATTTCGGCTAACCTTCATAAAGATTCGATGCTATTTCGACATGCGTTGCGTATGTCAATTGCGCTTACTATTGGGTACGGCATCATTCAGCTGTTTGATATTGACCGTGGTTACTGGATTTTGCTTACAACGCTGTTTGTGTGTCAGCCGAACTACAGTGCAACGCGCCAAAAACTTACGGCTCGTGTGATCGGTACTTTAGCGGGGTTATTGATTGGCGTACCGCTGCTAACGTTCTTCCCTTCTCAAGAAAGTCAGTTGGTGTTTATCGTTGTTTCGGGCGTGATGTTCTTTGCATTTAGGATGAACAACTACGGCTACGCGACCGGATTTATCACCTTGTTAGTCTTGTTCCTGTTCAACCAGTTAGGTGAAGGCTACGCAGTGGTGCTGCCTCGGCTTGCCGATACACTGATTGGCTGCGCGCTAGCCGTCGCGGCTGTGATGTTCATTTTACCTGACTGGCAATCGAGAAGACTGCATAAAGTGATGTCTGATGCGATAGATGCGAATAAACAGTATTTGGATCAGCTCATCGGCCAATATCGTATCGGTAAGAAAGACAACCTGAGCTACCGCATTGCTCGTCGTCAGGCTCACAATAATGATGCGACATTGACGTCAGCAATCAGCACAATGCTTGCTGAACCAGGTAAGTATCGCGCAGCCGTCGATGAGAGCTTCCGCTTTCTGACACTCAACCACGCCATGCTCAGCTACATCTCTGCTTTAGGCGCACATCGTACTCGCATCGAAGATGAATCCATTCATAAACTGGTTCTGGATGCTCACCGTTGTATCCACCAGCATTTGGATGTGTTGCATCAACAATTACACCAACATTGCGAAGAGTGCGATTTATCCAACATTGACGATGCTGGACTTGAGCAGCGTTTGAACGAATGGCGCGATGAGGATGACAGCTCGGCGCGTATGGTGCTTCAACAACTCCACCTTATTTATCGCATGTTGCCTGAGCTTCACTCGCTGGCGAGCAAATTTGCCGTTCGTGTGAACTAACTCGACCTTAGAGAGACTAACTTAAAGGTGCATGTGACTTAACACGCGTTCTTTATGCAATTAGGGAAGCACTTTTGCTTCCCTTTTTAATTTTAGATAACCCGAAGTAGGTAAAATTACCTTTCATAGGAAAAGTCTTACGTATCACTTAACGCACCTTGACAATACTCGTACAAAAAACCAT
>NZ_JAWOQP010000135.1:0-1205 GCF_033337375.1 Vibrio sp. YT-17 | reverse complement strand
TACGACATGACCGATACTGCCTGTCGCACAAGCTAGGTCGAGAGCCAAGCCTTGCTCGATGGGAAAGGTTTTTAACTTCCCAGAAATCCAACGTGGGCCGACGTAATGGCTGTCATCCACCAACTTTTGATAGCGCTCCGACACATCATCATACATTTTTGCTACGTTCATCGTTTCCTCCTTGATAACCAGAACGATGTTCGAATGTAACACGCAATACGCACCTAAGCACTTATTAAATGGCTAATTTTTTATGAAACGTAACCGGCTGGTTATTCAGCGCTAACCAGTAGAAATAGATGAAATTTTGAAAAGTATTAGCCCGTAATTCCGATGAGATTTTTAAGTGCATAAAGAGAAAATATGTCCTGATAATCTGTCTTAGATTATTCAGCTAATCTTATTTCCATCATTCTATTCGCTGTATATAAAAACAATATTTAAATTAACATAACAAACCTATCGCTTATTATTTTTCATTTAAATAATGATTCTTATTGTTAATATCACTCTATAATTAAAGTGCTCAAATTCTCATGTTGTATTAACTTGAGGTTTAATTTATGAAACTAACTCCTTATTTAACTGCTGTTGTTTCGGTCAGCTGCGCTTTTGGCGCAATCGCAGCCGATGATTCAAAAGCACTTTTAGAAGATGCACTGAGTGCAGCGCCACCGACTATTCGCGATAAAGTAACGGTGATGGACTGGAATAATAGTGTTCTGCAAGAAGGTTCTAGCCAATACACTTGCTTCCCAACTCCACCTCAATTGGAAGGCATTGCTCCAATGTGTATGGATGGTCCTTGGATGGAATGGGCAGACGCTTGGATGAACAAAAAACCTTTCCAAGCCAAAGCATTAGGCATTTCTTACATGTTAGCGGGTGATGGCGGTGCCAGTAACACCGACCCATTTGCAGAAGGGATGACGGACGATAATCAATGGATTGTGGAAGGACCACACTTGATGATTATTACCCCAGACCAAGCGTTGCTGGACTCTCTACCAACCGACCCAAGTTATGGTGGCCCATACGTGATGTGGAAAGGCACGCCATACGCACACATTATGATTCCCGTTGGAGCGAGAAAATAAAAAGAAAAAATCCGATATTCAGTATTTTGAATATCGGATTTTTATTTCATTATCGAGCCAACCAAATTCTCGCCAATATTCCTATCGGCGTTGTGATGCCTGTCGTAA
>NZ_JAWOQP010000134.1:0-1206 GCF_033337375.1 Vibrio sp. YT-17 | reverse complement strand
AAGGTCTCGAGAGACAAATCTGCGCTGTAGTAATTGCTTCCAAAGTCAATCACCGTTAAGCACACACCGTTAGTTGCAATGCTGTCACCTAACTTTACGTCAGACATGTCTAACTTACCTACTTCTACCGTAACGGTAATGTCTTCGCCTTTTGGCGTAATCGCAGTTAATTTACCAACTGCTTCTACAATTCCTGTAAACATAGTGCTTCTTTTCTAAATTTCTTTACGTACAAGGGTGGCGGTAATACGGATATCTCTGCCCACCATTCGCACATCAGTAATATTTAAATCGATGACCTGCGCCATCTCCGTCAATCCCAGCGCGCCAATTAAACCACGTCCATCGCTTCCCATTAGTTTCGGAGCGAGATAGACAATCAACTCATCTACAAGGTTAGCTTTGATTAGAGAACTCGCGAGCGTCGCGCCAGCTTCCACCCATAAATGGTTGATATTATGCTGAGTCGCGACCGCTTTTAGGGTGGCAGCTAAATCAATTTTTCCGCTTTGGTCTAGTTGTGGACAAACATCGCCTTCGCTGCTGACAATAATTCGCTCACCTTCGGTACTGAACAGTTTAAGGTCATCACTCAGTTTCTGTTGACGGTCGAGTATTACCCTTGCTGGTTGGCGAACTTCCGTCAGCTCATAGTGCGCTTGAACACTCTGCGGCAAATCATCCCAACGAACGTTGAGAGAAGCGTTATCATCCAACACTGTTTTGCTTGTAGACAGAATGCCACCGCTTTGCGCTCGATAACGCTGCACGTCTTGGCGAGCCTGTGGGGAGGTGATCCATTGGCTCTTGCCATTACTTAGCGCACTCTGTCCATCTAAGCTTGCTGCCATTTTTAATTGGATAAATGGCATGCCTGTTTGCATGAATTTAATGAAGCCACGATTGAGCTCAATCGCATCGTTTTCTAACAGTCCAACCTGAACCTCAACTCCGGCTTCACGTAGCATTTGGATGCCACGTCCAGCCACTTTTGGATTCGGATCTTCCATCGCACACACTACTCGCGCCACTTTGGCTTTTATCAACCCTTCAGCGCAAGGTGGCGTGCGTCCATAGTGGGAGCACGGTTCAAGGGTAACGTATGCCGTTGCACCTTCAGCTTTATCACCAGCCATGCGCATCGCGTGCACTTCAGCATGGGGCTCTCCAGCGCGATGATGATAACCTTCACCAATGATCACGCCA
>NZ_JAWOQP010000133.1:0-1207 GCF_033337375.1 Vibrio sp. YT-17 | reverse complement strand
ATTCCTGTAGGTCTACACCACGTACTGAACTCTTTCTTCTGGTTTGGTATGGGTTCTTGTCAAGAAGTGCTAGTTTCTGGCGCAACAGCTGCTGGTCAAGCTCTTCCTGCACTACAACAACTTTGTGTTGACCCAGCTCTAGCTAAGACTCTTGTTGCTGGTCAAACTCACACATTTGAATTCGCTAACTCAGTAACTCCAGAAATTACAGCAACTGTTAAAGAAGTAACTGAAACAGTTAAATCTGGTGACCTACACCGTTTCTTCGGCGGCGATAAGAGCGCTGGTGTATTCATGAACGGTTTCTTCCCAGTAATGATGTTTGGTCTACCAGGTGCAGCACTTGCTATGTACCTAGCGGCTCCTGTTGAGAAACGTAGCCAAGTTGGTGGTGCATTGTTCTCTGTTGCATTCTGTTCATTCCTAACTGGTATCACAGAGCCTCTAGAGTTCATGTTCGTATTCCTAGCTCCTGCTTTATACGCGATTCACGCAGTGTTCACTGGTCTATCGCTAGTTGTTGCTAACATGCTTGGTACGCTACACGGCTTCACATTCTCTGCTGGTCTAATTGACTACTTGTTGAACTACGGTCTAGCAACTAAACCTCTACTACTAGGTGCAGTTGGTCTTGGCTTCGGTGCTCTTTACTTCTTCACATTCAGCTTCGCAATCCGCGCGTTTAACCTAAAATCGCCAGGCCGTGAAGATGATGATAGCCAAGCAGCAGCACCAGCAGGTGAAGCAAAAAGTGGTGACCTAGCTCGTCAATACCTAAAAGCGCTAGGTGGTCATGACAACCTAACTTCAATTGACGCATGTATCACTCGTCTACGTCTAACTCTGAAAGATCGTTCAGTAGCTGATGAAGAAGTGTTGAAGAAACTAGGTGCGAAAGGTGTTGTTAAACTAGGTGAAAACAACCTTCAAGTTATCCTTGGTCCTCTAGCAGAAATCGTTGCTGGTGAAATGAAAGCAATCGGCGCAAACGAAGACCTATCGAATGTAAAACTACCATAATTACATCGAACTAATATTTGATTAGAGACCTCCTTCGGGAGGTCTTTTTTTGTTTTAGTGCTTTGAATCTGCTGTGCATTCACGCGAACTCGATAAATATTGCCGTTTTAGCGCGAGTTCTTGTTGTCTAATGGCTTAGAATTGTGGATCATTAGAAACAATGTACTCTGTAAAACCATATCGGATA
>NZ_JAWOQP010000132.1:0-1208 GCF_033337375.1 Vibrio sp. YT-17 | reverse complement strand
TGGGAAGCGAATTAAAAAGCATTCTTCGCCCATTCTGGCGAAACGTTTTTACAACGCAATGAGCAAAGTCAGTGCGTCACAAGGGCAGTTTCAGCAAGCTTTAAGCTGTGAGAAACGCGCTTTTCGTATTGAATCAGACTTAATAAAACACATCCCAATCAGCGAATTGGGCGCGGCTCAACTGCGTCGATTGTCTCGCTTTGAATTGCAGTTAAAGCTCATTCTGTCTGAGATTGAAAACAAAGAGCTTAAAGAGACGACCAAACAACACAAAAATACCGTAGCTCAGTTGCAGCAAGACGTATTTACCGATCCCCTTACCTCGTTGCACAACCGCCGCTGGTTGGAGGTAAAACTGAAAGACATGTTGCTGCACGACACTCCATTCGCATTGATGGTCATCGACATCGATCACTTCAAATCCATCAATGACGAACTGAGCCATTTGGTGGGTGACAAAGCGATCAAAAGTGTGTCACAGGAGCTGGCATCCTACTTCAAATTTAAAGGTGCATCGTGCGTGCGATTTGGCGGTGAAGAGTTCCTTGTAATTCTTGAGAACAGCCAATTGGAACGCGCAGAAATGCACGCTGAAAACTACCGCGAGCGTATTTTTAAATATGCATGGCGAGACATTCTTGGCGAACGCGGCCTAACCGTTTCCATCGGTATTACACTCCATCGCGAAGGGGAAAACACTCAGCGCACCTTCTACCGCGCCGACAAAGCCTTGTATCGTGCCAAAGCCAATGGCCGAAACCAAGTCTGTACCGAACTTTAAGCCACGCCCCAGTTGAAATCTGGGGCTTTATCATGCTTTTTATCAGCCCTACCCGAATCTATTCACTTTTTGTTTAAATCTGTACTCAATCTCGCCAAACTTGCCTACAACTATCAGTACGTACTGATATCGCATAAACATAATTCGCACATAAAAAGCGCTTGATTCATCTATAGTTAAGACAAATACTTAAACCGTTAATTTACGTAAGTTTTTCCAATTCGCAACAAGCACAGGTAAGTAAGATGTTTCTAGACTATTTTGCACTTGGGTTACTCATCTTCGTTGCTTTAGTTATCTTCTACGGAATCATTGTTATCCATGACATCCCGTATGAAATTGCTAAAGAGCGTGAACACCCGCACCAAGACGCAATTCACTACGCAGGTTGGGTCAGCCTGTTCACACTGCACGCACTTTGGCCATT
>NZ_JAWOQP010000131.1:0-1209 GCF_033337375.1 Vibrio sp. YT-17 | reverse complement strand
CTTTCTTATGTTTTTCCTTTAAACATGAGAAGAACTTGAAAGCTAGGTTGGGAAACTAACTTTTAAGTATAAAACACCCTGGAGGGGTTCCCGAGTGGCCAAAGGGAGCAGACTGTAAATCTGCCGGCTCCGCCTTCGATGGTTCGAATCCGTCCCCCTCCACCATATTGAAAAAGCCAGCTCATCGAGCTGGCTTTTTTCGTTCTATACATCGTAAGATCAACACCCATTCTAACAATCTCTCGCTCACCCCACGGTGTCGCATTCATGTTCTACGAACTCCTACTGTAGCTAAGATCTTCAACCAATACCGACAACCACATTGCTTTAGGCCAAACTCAACGTTAGAACCGATCTTTTAACAGGTAAGAGTTCTTCGACAAGACACTGAATAGTATTAACTTTCTAAATCTCTCAAGAATAGACACAACAAAATACTAACTGAGCTATCCCAGATGCCAAATGGCTAAGTCATTAGACTGCTAAATCATAAAACGACTGAGTTGTATTGTGCTTAGCTACGGAGCATTGCCTTTCGCTTTTACCTGTAGAGCTATCTCCGCTCATCCAACAATTAACAGATACAAAAAATCCCGCTAAATAGCGGGATTTTATTAAGACTAAATTGAACGACGTTGGTGATTAACCTTGAATACCAACAATCAACCAAGGTGCATTCGGTACCGTTAGGTCACGCTCTAGGTGCCAGATATCTTCAATATCTTCCTCTACACCTTCTGCAGCATCACGGTAACGGCCACTAAATTGCAAACTTAATTGTGCTTTGTTCGCATCGTATTCAGCACGAACGATCTCTGCATCGACATACATCACATCAGTGTGCTGCTCACCTTCTAGCTTCGCGCGCTCAGCTTTCAGATCTTCAAATAGACTTGGAGAAACATATTCTTCAATAGTGTCTAGTTGGTTGTGGTTCCACGCACCTTGCAAAATGCGGTAGTGCTCACGAGAACCGTTAATAAACGCAGCTTGATCGAAACCCGGTGGGTAATTGTGTGGTACATCTCTTTGAGCACCAAAACCGGTGAAACCGCCTGCGTTTGTATTTGGTTGTTGTTCAAAGTTCTGCATGTTTGGTTGTTCAAACTTTGACGCGTTACCACCAAATGCCGGTTGTTGACGTTGCTGGTTCATACTGCCCTGCTTCGCACCTAACATTCCGCGCATAAGCTTAAAGATAATAAAGGC
>NZ_JAWOQP010000130.1:0-1218 GCF_033337375.1 Vibrio sp. YT-17 | reverse complement strand
TCAGGCAGCGCTTTCTGTTCGCCATCAAGTGGTACATAAACGTTTTGTGGTTGAGGGGCTGAAGGAACGAGGAGATCTCTTCGTTGAAGAGCTACATGAAGTGCGTGACAACAACATCGTGATTTTCTCTGCTCATGGTGTATCGCAAGCGGTTCGCCAAGAAGCAAAACAGCGTGATCTGACGGTATTTGATGCAACGTGCCCATTGGTAACGAAAGTTCATATGGAAGTTGCGCGTGCAAGCCGCCGCAATATGGAAGTGGTTCTGATTGGTCATGCTGGTCACCCAGAAGTCGAAGGTACCATGGGTCAGTACTCAAGCGAAACTGGCGGCATGTACTTAGTGGAAACTCCTGCGGACGTTGAAAAACTAAAAGCGATCGTGAAAGATCCATCGGATCTGCACTATGTAAGCCAAACCACATTGTCTGTCGATGAAACCGCTGATGTGATTGAAGAGCTACGCCGCGTATTTCCTGACATCCAAGGCCCACGTAAAGACGATATTTGTTACGCAACACAAAACCGCCAAGATGCCGTGCGAGAGCTGGCTGGTGATGTGGATGTAATGGTGGTTGTGGGTTCTAAGAATTCTTCAAACTCTACTCGTCTTAAAGAGTTGGCTGAGAAACTTGGCACGCCTGGTTACGTGACGGATTGTCCTGAAGATATCAAGCCAGCGTTGTTTGAAGGCAAGACAAAAGTAGGTGTGACAGCGGGTGCTTCTGCGCCAGAAGAGTTGGTGAATCAGATTCTTGAGCGTATCAAAGAACTAGTGGGTGCACGCTCAGTCGATGAAGTCTTAGGTCGAGAAGAAAACATGTTCTTCGAAGTACCAAAAGAGCTGCAAATCAAGCAAGTGGACTGATATCCATTTATCGAATATTCAAAAGGCGACCTCAAGGTCGCCTTTTTTGATCGCATGTTTCGCTCATATTCGGCACTTAGTGGCTGATACCTAGCATCTCTTTGAGTACTTTGAGGTAACGACGGCTTACTGGGATCTCAAAGCCTGTTTTAGTGATGATTTCGGCTAGACCATTTTCCAGCAGCTTGATTTCACTGATGGCCTTAATGCTCACTAAATATTGGCGATGACAACGCACTAAGGGCGTTTTTTCTTCCAGTGTTTTTAACGTGAGCTGAGTGCTTGCTGTTTGGCTGGTGGAACGTATATGCACACCGCTAATATCGCTATAAGCACATTCCACCGTCTCG
>NZ_JAWOQP010000012.1:0-167292 GCF_033337375.1 Vibrio sp. YT-17 | reverse complement strand
GAGTGGCCAAAGGGAGCAGACTGTAAATCTGCCGGCACTGCCTTCGATGGTTCGAATCCGTCCCCCTCCACCATATTGAAGAAGCCAGCTCATTGAGCTGGCTTTTTTCGTTTCAGGATCTTGATAGCATAGTCCTACTACAACGAACCTTTCACTCCTAACCGAAACTCTGCTCGATTGAATACCTATCACGGTAAATAAGTGATCAGAAATAGCGTAGGGAAAATGCTTGAGAACAAGGCGCAATTTTTTGATAAGTAGTTATTCTACAATCAAAAATTGCAACGCAGTTATCGAGTATTTTAACAAGCTAGAATGACCAGTTATTTACTACGATTGGTATAACCTATACTCAATCTCACTAAAGCAACCAACCCCATGTGAAACTCCACAAACAAAAGGCTGAGGAGCAGATCTTTACCCTACAAACAATGTACTAGCTATTTTGATTTTGTTAGTTCGTATGGCCTTAATATGAATGTTCAATATAAATAGGAAAACACTTTAGGACTTACTAGAAAAAGTGGGCTCGCAAAATTAGAGCAAAAGTTATCAAGCGGACTCAATTAGTGATGTTTGTATAAAAACACGTACAAGAAATACAAATGATAGATACAAAAAATCCCGCAGGGGATGCGGGATTTTTACTAGTGACTAAATTGGTTTAAAGGTGACTAGCCTTGAATGCCAACGATTAACCATGGCGCATTAGGCGTAGTCAAGTCACGCTCTAGGTGCCAGATATCTTCGATTTCTTCTTCAACACCTTCTACTGTGTCACGGTAACGACCGCTAAACTGCAGACTAAGCTGTGCTTTATTTGCATCGTAATCAGCACGGACGATCTCCGCATCAACGTACATTACGTCAGTATGCTGCTCACCGTCGAGCTTCGCGCGCTCTGCTTTTAGGTCTTCAAACAAGCTTGGAGAAACATATTCTTCAATAGTTTCTAACTGGTTGTGATTCCACGCACCTTGCAGGATTCGATAGTGTTCACGAGAACCATTAATGAACGCTGCTTGGTCAAAACCCGGTGGGTAGTTATGTGGTACGTCTGTTTGAGCGCCAAAACCACCAAAGCCACCATTATTTGTGTTTGGTTGTTGCTCAAAGTTTTGCATGTTTGGTTGCTCAAACTTAGATGCGTTGCCACCAAATGCAGGCTGTTGACGATGCTGGTTCATACTGCCCTGCTTCGCACCTAGCATACCGCGCATTAGTTTAAAGATGACAAAGGCAATCAAACCAATAATTAGGATATCCATAAACTGGATACCTTCAAAAGCACCGCCAAAGAATGCAGCAAGTAGACCACCAGCAAGAAGTCCGCCTAGCAGACCACCCATAAGGCCTTTCTTACTTGAAGACTTTGTCGTCTGATCTTTGCCGACCGTATTGGTGTTTTGTTGCTGTTGTTTCGGTGCTGGTGCAGTTTTGTAGCTCTTACCGAAAGACTTACTGCCACCAAACTTCTTCGCTTCCGCTATAGGCGTTACAGCAACAGTAAACATCAATAAAGCAACAATAGAAAATAAACGTTTCATCGTTATCCTTAAAGTTAGCTATCTAAGATAGTGCCCCATTTTCAAGACGAAACAATCGTTGTTTCAAACAGTAGCACGCCAAAGATGATTTTTAAGTCATCATACTCTGTATACCGATTGATGAAAATAGCTTATAGAAGCTGACATGTATCAGAATATTGCCAAAAATGCAGACTGCTCACACTGCTTACAATTCAGCTGAAGGCGCTTGATCAATGTAAAAAAAGTATGGAATAAGTTCACTAATACTCCAGATTGTTTTACTTGAATTAGAATCAGTGACACAGCTCAGAATCCTACACCTTGAGGGCACTTGGACACATTGCCTTGTTGACGGTTAATAGGTAGCTGACTATCATATTGAACGATGTTCAATAAAGTAGTTTGAGAGTATGGCGCGCAGAAACGATCACACCCGAGAAGAGTTAGTGAATTTGACGTTAACAACGGTCAAAAACTTTTTAGATGAGAATTCTTACCACGAACTCAGTCTTCGTAAAATCGCTAACATGATTGGTTACGTGCCAAGCACATTGGTAAATGTTTTTGGTAATTATAATTTGTTGTTGCTTCATGTTGTCGCTCAAACTTTAGATGAGTTATCTCAAGAAGCACGCAAAGCGACTAATGACAGCAAAGACTCCCATCAAGCGCTTTTTGAACTCGCTTATTGCTACCACGATTTTGCTCAAAAACACCCATACCGTTGGCAGTTAGTGTTCGAACACAACATGAATGGAGCAGAACTTCCGGAATGGCATGCCAAACGTATCGATGGTATGACGGGAATGCTAGAGTCACTATTGGCTCAAATCGCACCACATCGTACTGAATCCGAAGTGATTCAAGCGAGTCGAGTCCTTTGGTCTGGCGTACATGGCATTACTTTACTCAGTGTTGATGATAAGTTTTTCTCTAGTGAACCTATTGATGGCAAAGAGTTGATCAGTAATCTTCTTTCTAACTATCTCACGAACTGGTAACAAAGGATTATCCATGTCATCCGACAGACAGCCGTCGTTACTTACGCAGAGAAAGTTCCTGCCCTATTTCATTACTCAGTTTTTTGGCGCTTTCAACGACAATATTTTTAAAAACGTTTTGCTGTTGTTTGTCGCATTCGCGGGCTCCAGTGCACTGCCTATTTCGAGCAATTTGTTCATCAACCTTGCGGCAGGCTTGTTCATTCTACCGTTCTTTTTGTTCTCTGCTTCCGCTGGCGTATTAGCCGACAAATATGAAAAGTCATGGTTTATTCGTAAGGTTAAACTATTTGAAATAGCCATCATGCTCTTGGGTGCCATCGGATTCATAACCGAAAGTTATGGTGTGCTTTTATTGCTACTGTTTTTAATGGGCACACAGTCAGCATTTTTTGGCCCAATTAAATATGCCCTTTTGCCTCAAAAGTTAAATGCTAAAGAGTTAGTGCCCGGCAACGCTCTTGTTGAAGCTGGTACCTTTATCGCCATCCTTATTGGCACCTTAGGCGCTGGGATTATTGCCTCTGCAGACAACGCAAAATACCTTGCCGCATTTTGTGTCGTGATCTTCGCATTGTTAGGCTACTTGTCGAGCCGCTCAATCCCCTTTGCTGCAGCCAGCGCGCCCAATCTCTCTTTTCGTTGGCAACCATACAAGCAAACCAAACACACGCTCTCTATCGCCAAATCCGATCGAGTTGTTTTTCAATGCATAATGGCAATAAGCTGGTTTTGGTTTTTAGGCGCCGCATATCTAACACAATTTCCGAATTTCACTAAGATTTACCTAAATGGCACCGAGAGTGCGGTGTCTTTCTTGCTCGCTCTATTTTCCATTGGTATCGCGCTAGGGTCGCTACTTTGCAATTGGATCTCAAACCATCGTATCGAAGTCGGTATTGTGCCAATTGGTGCCTTTGGCATTACGGTATTTGGGTACCTAATGGCCACTTCCATTCCCAATGATCTACCTACTTTCCATAACTTTGTAGACTTCTTTAGATATGAGCCTTTTTGGCCATTATTTTTCTACCTATTGATGATTGGCGCTTCGGGCGGTTTATTTATCGTGCCTCTTTACGCATTAATGCAGCATCGAGCAAAGGAAACCGAACGTGCTCAAGTCATCGCAGGGCTCAACATTTTTAACTCTCTGTTTATGGTCGGCAGCGCTGTCTTAGGTATTGTGTGCCTAAGTGTAATCAAGATGACAATTCCTCAGCTGTTTGCATTGTTAGCCATTTTAAATTTCTTAGTCGCCGCTTACATCTTTTTGCAAATTCCTATTTTTGTAGTTCGCTTTGTCATGTGGATGCTTACGCACACCATCTATCGAGTTAAGCATAAGAATCTACACAACCTACCCGAGCATGGTGGGGCATTGATTGTATGTAATCATGTAAGCTACATGGATGCATTGCTACTTAGTGCCGTATGCCCAAGGTTGATTCGTTTTGTGATGGAGGAAGATTACGCCAACCTACCTCCATTAAGGCGCTTTTTACGTCGAACTGGGGTAATTCCAATTTCAGCGAGTAACAGAAGCTCTATCAGACGTGCATTTAACGATGTGGAAGCCGCGCTAAGCGAAGGTCATATCGTCTGTATATTCCCTGAAGGAAGATTAACGTCAGATGGTGAAATGAATGAATTCATGCGCGGTATTGATATAATCCTACGTCGTAGTCCAGTACCTGTCATACCTGTTGCACTTAAAGGCTTATGGGGAAGCTATTTCAGCCGCGC
This sequence comes from Vibrio sp. YT-17, assembly GCF_033337375.1. Taxonomy (NCBI): domain Bacteria; kingdom Pseudomonadati; phylum Pseudomonadota; class Gammaproteobacteria; order Vibrionales; family Vibrionaceae; genus Vibrio; species Vibrio sp. YT-17. Next base: position 163,016 of record NZ_JAWOQP010000012.1, on the reverse strand, counting down.
AAAGGGTCGCGCATGCTGTGGCTTACCGACTCGATTTTGGTCAAAGCTAGAAATTGAAGCAGGACAACCAGTGCCACCAAATGAGGCAACGGCAAAAACAATGTTCGATAAAGTGCATCAACTCAGAGGCGACTGGCGATAAAATACGCTTGAACACATGTTTAGAATAACTGAACATGTGTTCAAATCATTAAGACAAACTGACCACACCCAGTGCGATATACTCTCCCTTTCATTCACAACAGCGAATAAAAACCTTGAATAGAAACTACCTCCTGTTTGGATTGGCGTTACTTTTTTGTCTAACCCCTCTTGCCTCCTCTCCCATTGCTCTAGTTATCGGTTTTCTACTCGCAAGTTTTGGTTTTGTGCCTTCCGAGCTGCCCATCGCTTCTTTTACTAAAAAGCTGCTGTCTTACTCGATTATTGGCTTAGGCTTTGGCATCAACTTTGAGCAAGCACTTGCAGTCACATCGGATGGTATCGGCCTGATCATCGCCACTATTACAGGCACACTGATCATGGGCACTCTCATTGCCAGGGTAATTAAATTGGAGCGAGTAACCGCTTACTTAATCTCATCAGGTACTGCAATTTGTGGTGGTAGCGCAATTGCTGCTGTGGCACCGGCGATTAAAGCGAAAGACGAGCAGATTGGATTAGCACTGGCAACAGTGTTTGTCCTGAACTCCATTGCACTCTTTGTGTTTCCTGTGATTGGACATGCTTTAGGGCTAGATCAACACACGTTTGGCACATGGGCTGCCATTGCCATTCATGACACATCTTCTGTTGTCGGGGCTGCCTCGGCCTATGGGGAAGAAGCACTAACGACGGCAACAACATTGAAACTCGCGCGCGCTTTATGGATCATTCCTGTTGCTTTGATCAGTGCCGTCATCTTTTCAAGAGGCCAAAAAGAGTATGGAAAGAAAAAACTAGCTATCCCTTATTTCATTTTTTGGTACTGTGCAGCTATCGCGTTTAGCGACTTCTTTCCTCAATTTGAAATGGTCTATCACGGCATTTTCATTGGAGCAAAGCAAGCGTTGGTTGTATGTCTGTTCTTGATAGGTTGCAGCATTTCAATTTCAAAACTAAAGTCAGCTGGAGCTAAGCCGCTGTTGTTTGGTGTGACTCTGTGGGTGTTAATTTCGACCACTTCTCTAAGTTGGTTACTGTTTTAGATATTGGTGGTCTGCTTATCGCGTTGAGGGGACGGCATTTCCCGTTTGCTATTTTTGTATATAACGACCAACGCAATAGCGATCAAAAATGCCGTTAGCTCTGCAACAGAGCGGGCTAGCCCTTCACTACTTATCGCGATACCAATTTGTAGTGCTACTGCCGCAATTAAAACTAGCTTTGCCATCCTGAACCTTATGCATTTTCTCTCCACGAAGAAGCATAATTATGATTCAGAGTTATTAGGATACGAAATTCTCTTTATGACTAATACATAGCAAAATTGACTAATGCTGAAGTGATGACAGCAGCCACTCTTTCACTGCCTTACGCGAAATTTTGATCCCACCTTCTAGTAGAGTTTGTGGCATTACGTGGTATTCCACTGGCCATTTAAACTTCTCTAATTTTGATTGCAAATGCTGGTCATACTCCGATTTGCTGCGCAATCCATTGGTCTGAATCACAGCTACTGGTCTATGACCAAACTCCGCGTCTTCGACTGGAACCACTATACTCTGCACTACACCATCAATTTGGTTCAAAGCGGCTTCAATCTCTTCACAATGGATATTCTCACCACCAGAGATAAACTGATTGTCGGCACGGCCGATTATCTTTAATTCATCACCTTGCCACTCGCCAAGATCTTTGCTGTCAAACCAGCCTTTCTCATCCAGAAATGGGGTAACATGTCCTTGATGGAAATACCCTGCCGCTAATGTCTTACCGCCAACAAAAATGCGTTGGTCAACTAATTTTATCTTACGGTGCTTCAATACATGTCCAGCATTACTGGTGCTGTCAATTCTCTTTGCGGTAACGGTAGAGGCCGCCTCCGTCATCCCATAACCTAACCACGTCTCAATGCCTTGCCCTGATGCTCGTAGTGCCAACTCATGATCAACGTGACTGCCGCCCAGTAGCACATGTGTCAATGACAAATGTGCATCATCATCCAATAACCGTTTGAGCTGAGTCGCAACCAAAGAAGCGTGTGATACGCCCTGAACATCATCAACAAGTTTCCCTGAACCGACTTTTAGTGTTGCTCCGACATATAGCCAACGATAGACAATCGCTAATCCAGAGACGTGATACAGCGGAAGCGATAATAGCCAAGCATCTTGCTGAGTGAAAATGAACTCCTGCAACAAGCCCTCTGCAGACGCAAGATGCTGTCGATGTGTATGAACCACAGCTTTAGGCTCCCCTGTAGAGCCAGAAGTAAATACTACTGAAGCTAGCCGGTCATGATGATAGCTATCTTCAGTCAACGAATCACTCTCTTTCTGTGATACTACAGGCGGTGAAAGCAATGTTGCCTTGAGTTTTTGTATATCATGTTCAGAAAAGGTCGAAGCGCACTCCAGAGAAAACCAGATAAACCGAGTTTGATCAGGCCTGTAAAGTGTAGCAAGCTTACCCTGCAACTTATCTAGTGGTTGTTCCATGGTCAGCGCAGCGAGCGCGCCTAACTGTTTGGAGGCAAGATAAAACAACAGTGTTTCTACTTGGTTCTTGCCAACCAAAGTCAGCACATCCCCCCGAGTTACACCCAAGTCATTCAAATAGTGAGTGTATTGGTCAATACGCTTCGAGAGTTGTTGCCAGTTTAATACTTCTGTTGATGTCTTGAGTGCAATAGAAAAAGGGCTCGTTTGAGCCCAATATTTCCATGGTGCCTTCGCAATATTGTCTACGCAGAATGCCACACAATCTCCTGGTCTTTTAGAGGAAGAACGGGAAGTTCACACTTAGGCCAGCCCTGCTCTAGCTGAGCTTTGAATAAGCCAATCGTATCCAAACCTGGAACTTCATCAGGCAGCTGCCATTGGGCAAAGCGCGCTAATTGAGTTAAACCGAGACTGGATTCAATGCTCGAGCTAATCACTGCTTTCATCCCCAGTGACTTCGCTTTCTCTATCAGTGTAATACAAAAATCCACTGAACCAATGAGTGTGGGTTTGATGATGATCGTTTTCACACCAGTTAGATCTTCAAGACGGAAATCTTCACGACGAACCGCATCTTGCAATGTTTCATCCCAAGCGATAGCAATACCAGTATTAATCGCAAAAGAGAGACTATCGCCAGGAGAGCGGCACGGCTCTTCTAGAAACGTGATTCGTTGACGCAGAGACGGAGCAATGTACTTAGCGAACTGCTGCGCTTTTTCTGGTGTCCAAGCGCGATTGGCATCGAGTCGAAGCGTTAATTGAGGGATTGATTCAAGAAAAAGGTTCACAAGCATGCCATCGCGAATTGGCTCATAAAGTCCAACTTTCACCTTAGCGACTTTCTCACCTTCCATTTCGTTCAGCTTTGGAATGAGCTCATCTGGGTCGCCAGTGCATAGTGGCGCTGTTTGGTATTTACCTTGTTGTGGTAAGCCACCAGCTAATTCAAGCTGTGCCATCGATAAACCAAACGCAACCGACGGGTACATCTTGGCATAATCCACATCCAACTCTGCTACCCAACGCTCCGCCTGTTCTTGTAGCTGAACACCCGCATCTTCGGTGCTCTCTAAGCTAAAACCAGGAAGAGGAGCGACTTCTCCAAGCCCTGTTTTACCATCTTCGGAAAGCGCAACAACATAACCAACACGTTCGGTTAGCTTGTTGTCACGTAGGATGACACCACTATCCATGGGCAAGCTATAACGATAAATTTTCGCTTCACGCATAATTCAAGTCCTATGTAATGCCGTATATTTGAGCGTTCTGACGAGCAATCCCACCAGCCTCCCAGAGGGCGAGGCGCTCAGGAAAAAAGGAACAGAGGAGCTAACACGCTCCTCATTTAGACGGATTATGGGTTGCGAGGGAATTTATCGAAGTCTGGGCGACGCTTCTCGTTAAAGGCATTACGACCTTCTTGGCCTTCATCAGTCATGTAGAACATCATCGTTGCGTTACCCGCTAGCTCTTGCAGACCCGCTTGACCATCACAATCTGCGTTTAATGCAGCTTTCAGGCAGCGCAATGCCATTGGGCTGTGCTGTAGTACTTCACGACACCAACGAACGGTTTCTTTCTCTAGATCCGCTAGTGGTACAACTGTGTTTACTAGGCCCATGTCTACCGCTTCTTGAGCATTGTAGAAACGACATAGGAACCAAATTTCGCGAGCTTTCTTTTGGCCTACGATGCGAGCCATGTAAGATGCACCCCAACCGCCATCAAATGAACCCACTTTAGGGCCTGTTTGACCAAATTGAGCGTTGTCAGCTGCAATCGTTAGGTCACACATCATGTGCAGAACGTGACCACCGCCAACAGCCCAACCCGCTACCGATGCGATAACTGGTTTTGGACAAGTACGAATATCGCGCTGGAAGTCCAATACGTTTAGGTGGTGCGTACCTTGGTCGTCTTTATAGCCGCCATAGTCGCCACGGATCTTCTGGTCGCCGCCAGAACAGAATGCGTCTTCACCTAGACCTGTCAGAATGATCACGCCAACACCAGAGTCGTAACGCGCATCTGCCAACGCATCAATCATCTCTTTTACCGTTTGAGGACGAAACGCGTTACGCACTTGAGGACGCGCAATGGTGATTTTCGCGATACCATCTTCAGACTTATGGTAATGAATGTCCTCGTATTTCTCGCCGCAATCTTTCCATTGAACCGGAGCGTAAAGTTCTTCTTCAGAAATGCCTACTGTTTTAGCCATGGTGATTCCCATTGTTCTCGTTACTCTCACCAAAGTGAGACTGAATTATTTGCTTGGTATGTATCGCAAACTGTTTGGGCTGCTCTTGATGGACGTTATGACCAGCGCCTTCAACTTGTCGATACGCCAACCCGCTATGTTGTGCCAGTTGGCTAAATTTTTGGTCTTTCTCACCACACAAGTAATACACTGGTATGTTCTGCTTTTGCAGTGAGGGCAACAAATATGCCTGTTTGGCTAACGATGTCGCCATCAACATATTCGCCACCGCTGAGCCAAGATTATCACTTCGCTTCGCAATGAATGTTTGTCTTTGCTCATGGTTTAGTGAAGAAAACACCGCTTGTTGGTACCAATCGTTCAAAACACGTTCAAGTGGTTCAGTTTTGAAACGCATTGCCCAGCGAGCATCATTCTCTAATCTCACCTGTTTCTCTGACTCAGTTTGAAGCCCGAAGTTTCCCCCTTCAACAATCGCGCCCGCAATATTGAGATCTGGAAAGCATTGATGGGCAATACCATGCATCGCAATGCGGCCGCCCATAGAGTAACCAATCAAAATAAGTGGTTGTTGTGAGGGAAATAATAAAGATAGTGTGGAACCAAGAAGTTTGCAGCAATCATTCAGATCGCTGCAAGAAATAGATTGGCTGTGCCCATGACCAGGGAGGTCAACCGTAACACGTTCATACTCGGGTAACGCGTTGATACACGCTTGCCAATCTTCACCGCTACCAAGCAAGCCATGCAAAAACACCAAAGTGGGCAACGTTCTACTTTGGTGTTTTTCTAATACAGGGAAACGTTCAAAGTAAAGCATTCAGACTCTTATTAAATGCCTTGAGTGTCTCAGCAGCTTGATTAGGTGGGGTTTGAACCTCGACCAGCAACGTTCCTTGGCGGTGACATAAATGCTCTTTTACAGATGATTGGAATTGCTCCAGTGTAGAAACATGCAAATACGCCAAACCAAACTGCTTTGCCGCGTGTTCAAACTGATAACCATGAGGCATTTGATAATATGTCGTTCTGCGCTCTGGTGGTACTGGCAACATATCAAAAATCGCACCGCCGTCATTATTAGTAACAACAAGTACCGCCGGCAGTTTATTGTGAGAAAATAGCGCCAGAGAATTGAGATCATAAAGTGCTGCTGTGTCACCGATATACATTAGTAACGGATTACCTCTTGCCCGTTGCACGCCTGATGCCGCAGCAAACAAACCGTCAATCCCTGATGCGCCTCGATTAGTGAAAACCTCTACACCATCCAATTTTCCGTACATATCAACAAGCCGAACAAACAAGCTATTACCCAAGAAAACATCTACGTTCTTTGTGCGCTCGTTGATGTCTGCTGCCAACGCAATTTCGTCAATGGCAGACGCTGAATCAGATAGGAAGGCTTCTTCGATACGTTGATGAACTCGCTTAACGTCATTCGCTAACCTATCAGCCCACCCAGCAAATATTGACTTCTCAAAACTAATGCGAGAAACCCACGTTTTAGGAGGCTCAACCCAGTGCGTTTGCGCCAGATGATTTTGGTTATTCCGGTCCATACAAGGTGAGACATACCAATACTGAACGTCTTTACTTTGTTGATTTTTCGATACTTGTTTATCAATCCATTGGTTCAAACGTTTGGAGATGATTCGGCTACCAAATTGGATAATAAGTTCACAAGATTCAAGCTCGTTTACGAACTCGGGAAGTTGAAGCCATACATCGTAATACGCCCAATCCGAACTGAGACCACTTTGCGGGTCTGCAAGTACTGGCCATCCCATCTTTTGTGCAAATGCCTGCGCCGACTTCGCTTGTTCAAGCGGTAAGCTGCCAATCACAACCAAGCCTTTTTTGTCTGAAAAAGGCGGGATGTTCGCCTGTGACAAATGGCTAAAACGCTGAGTATAAGTGCCGCTTCCTTTTCGCCATCCGGCGACCGAATCTAAGTAGGTTTGATAATCCGCTTTTGCGCCGTTGGAATACAAAGGCTCTGGAAATGCACAATTAATATGAACGGCACTACCCTGCAATTGCTGAGTAAACATCACTTCGTCAACAGAGGTCAGCAACCAGTTAAGCGACGTTGCTAAATTTGGGCTTGGTAAATTCAAACTGGCCGAAACATGATGTGAAAAAATACCCAATTGATTTATCGCTTGGTTTGCACCACAGCCGACAAGTTCTACTGGACGATCTGCTGTCAGCAGCACCAGTTTTTCACCAGTAAGTTTGGCTTCGGCAACCGACGGTAATAAGTTCGCCACTGCCGTACCAGAGGTAACGATAATTGCCACGGGTTCCTGAGTAGCTTTCGCTAAACCAAGAGCCATAAAGCCCAATCCACGCTCATCAAAATGAGTATGAATGGAAAAGTCGGACTGTTCTGCCGCTTCTAAAGTTAAAGGAGTAGAACGAGATCCGGGAGCGATACAAACATGCTTAACGCCAAATCGCTGAAGCTCAATCAATATGGTTTCTGACCAAACTCGATTGAGCACCGCTTGGTCATGACTCATGATGCGACTCCCAATGGCGGATGATCAGAAATCAGCGTAAGTAACGTCGACATTTTCTTATCAAGTTCTGCCCACTCATGTTCTGCCACAGAACCAGGCACAATCCCTGCGCCCGCAAACAGTTGTACTTGATCACCGAGCACAAGCGCGCTTCTGATTGCGACACAAAACTCTGCTCGTTCATGGCTTATATAACCCATTGACCCCGCGTACCAGCCGCGTGCAAAGGGCTCATTATCAAGAATAAACTGCATGGACTCTTGTCGGGGTAAGCCAGCAACCGCCGCTGTTGGCTGAAGCGCCGATAACAACTGAACACCATTTATCCCCGCTCTTAGACTAGCGTGAATATTTCGCTTAAGGTGCTGCACTTTTCGTAGTCTGACCAAACTCGGTTCAGCTTCCACTTCAACCATTTCAGAATGCGGTAATAGACGATCAATGATGTCGTCCACCACATACTGGTTTTCGTTGAGGTTCTTTTGGTCTTGGGATAACCAATTCGCCAACTCCATATCTTGAGTGGCATTGTCTCCCCGACCAATCGTACCTGCTAACGCTTCGGTATGTAGCTCATGCCCTACGCGAGAATACAAACGTTCTGGCGTAGACCCCATAAAACTGTGCTTACTGTCTAAGCTCAGCATGAAATGGAAGCTATGATGGTTATTTAAGTAACTTGCTTTAAGTAGCTGTGCAGCACTTAATGTGTTATCAAGCTGCACGGTAGAGCGACGCGCTAAAACCACTTTCTTAAAATCATCATTCTCTATACCAGTCAGAACCTTATGAACTAACTCATTCCATTGAGGCTGACTTGGCGTGTGAACAATAGAGCGGATGTGAGACGAAATTGGAGCTAAGGCCGCGACCTCACAAACCAGTTTATTCAACCCAGCTAGAGTTCGCGCTTTGTCTTCTGAAATATTAACTGCGAGAGACCACTGTTGGTCAAAACGAATTAACTCAATTTGAGGCAAAAAGAAAAAAGAAGGCATACAGCGACGATTCTTCTCATGCTGTCCATCAAAAGAGCGCCCGCCCCAGACTCTTTGCCCTTCACCTAGAATGGTATAAGCAGGACCTGGCTCAACAAAAGCGTGCAATTGCCCTAGTGCAACGACCTCTTCACGTGTATCGCGGGACTGCCAATAAAACTTAGGGAAAAGTGGTTGTGCATCAAGCCAATCAATAAATGAGAAATTAGGTTTCTCGCTAAGGGGCTCGACCAGACGTGTTTGATTGCCTTCCGATTGCTGAACTCGCTCGATAATTCTCTTTACGGCTTGATGGAACTGTGACAAATCAACCTCGTTGTATGTGAGGATAAATGGTAACTGACGGCTACTCTAAGTTTAGACCCAAAGCAAATCAAGGTCGTATGCGATCTTTTGCGAAATCCTGTGATAGCAAGCGAGCAAAACTTAACCAGCAGACAGATTATTTACAGATATATATTCTAATAAAAAACAAATTATTGTATTTTAATAAAGAAATTAACGAATTTTTAGGAATTAAACAATGCAAAATATCGGGATGTCGTCAAAACTCGACAATGTCTGCTACGACATTAGGGGTCCTGTACTCAAACATGCTAAGCGCATGGAGGAAGAAGGGCATAAAATCCTAAAGCTAAACATTGGTAACCCTGCCCCATTTGGTTTTGACGCCCCTGATGAGATTTTAGTCGACGTGATTCGTAATCTGCCGACTTCTCAAGGCTATTGTGATTCCAAAGGCATTTACTCTGCTCGTAAAGCTGTGGTCCAACACTATCAGCGTAAAGGTATACGCTCGCTAGATGTCGAAGATGTGTATGTAGGTAACGGCGTGTCTGAGTTGATCGTAATGGCCATGCAAGCGCTATTAAACAATGGCGACGAAATGCTGATCCCAGCACCAGACTATCCGTTATGGACAGCTTCAGTTGCACTATCTGGTGGTAAGCCGGTTCATTATCTATGTGATGAAGAAGCTGACTGGTACCCAGACCTTGAAGACATCAAAAAGAAAATCACACCAAAGACACGTGGCATTGTTCTGATCAACCCGAACAACCCGACAGGTGCGGTATACAGCCGTGACTTCCTACTTGAAGTGATTGAGATAGCACGCCAGCACAAACTGATCATTTTCGCAGATGAGATCTACGACAAAGTGTTGTACGACGGTGCAACACATACCTCAGTCGCTACACTCACTGAAGACGTGCTAGTCATGACATTCAATGGCCTTTCAAAAGCCTACCGTGTTTGTGGTTTCCGTGGTGGCTGGATGTTCCTAACGGGGCCTAAACATCTAGCTCAAGGATACGTGAATGGCTTGGAGCTGCTTTCATCGATGCGTTTATGTGCAAACGTACCAATGCAACATGCCATTCAAACCGCGTTAGGTGGATACCAGAGTATCAATGAACTGATTTTACCAGGCGGACGCTTATTAGAGCAGCGCAACCGAGCGTATGAACTGATCAATCAGATTCCTGGTGTTTCTTGTGTTAAACCTAAGGGTGCGATGTACCTCTTCCCGAAAATCGACACTAAAATGTACAACATCAAGAACGATCAGCAGATGGTTTTAGATTTCTTAAAACAAGAGAAGGTCTTACTGGTGCAAGGTTCCGGTTTTAACTGGCCAAAACCAGACCACTTCCGCATCGTGACACTACCGCACGTTGAAGATCTAGAAATCGCCATTGGACGTTTTGAAAGATTCCTATCAACCTACAGCCAGTAATGAATCACTGGTAGTAATTAGTGCTGATCTCTCATATGCTTAGAGGAACTCCTAGTGAGTTCCTTTTTTACACCAGAAACGGAGAAAGCCATGAAAGAAAGCCATTTTTTCGCCCACCTGGCTCGAATGAAGCTGATCCAACGCTGGCCTTTAATGCGGTCCGTCTCACCAGAAAACGTTTCAGAGCATAGCTTACAAGTTGCTTTTGTCGCTCATGCCCTTGCCCTAATTAAAAACAAAAAGTTCGGCGGCAACCTTAATCCAGAACGCATCGCGATTCTGGCCATGTACCATGACTCCAGTGAAGTATTAACGGGTGATCTTCCAACTCCAGTGAAGTATTACAACCCTGAAATTGCCAAAGAATATAAGAAGATAGAATCGGCAGCGGAACAAAAATTACTCTCAATGTTACCGGAAGAGTTCCACGATGATTTTGCCCCCTATCTTCTTTCTCACTCTGCACACGAAGAGGACGCAAAAATCGTTAAGCAAGCCGATTCCATCTGTGCCTATTTAAAATGTCTCGAAGAACTAAGCGCCGGTAACCATGAGTTCGCTCTGGCAAAAAAACGCTTAGACGTCACTTTGCAAGAACGCAGAACGCCTGAAATGGATTACTTTCTCAATACCTTTGCCCCAAGTTTCGAATTATCGTTAGATGAAATCAGTTAGCTTACGGAGATAATCGTGTCGTTTGAATTACACCCGCAATGGCAAGAGCGCCATGATGATGAGCATAAAATCCGTCGAGACGACCATCGGAGCCCGTACCAACGAGACCGAGCGCGCATTCTTCACTCGGCTGCATTTCGACGCCTACAAGCAAAAACCCAAGTACACGGTAATAGCTTGGAAGACTTTCACCGCAGCCGGTTAACACACTCCTTAGAAGCGTCGCAACTCGGGACTGGTATCGTCGCCCAACTAAAGAAAAAACAGCCAGAGTTCCGTGATCTATTACCATCAGACAGCTTAATTGATTCATTATGTTTAGCGCACGACATCGGGCATCCTCCATACGGTCATGGGGGAGAAGTCGCTCTAAACTACGTAATGCGCGAACATGGCGGCTTCGAGGGGAACGCCCAAACCTTTCGTATCGTCACTAAGTTAGAGCCTTATACTGAGCATTTCGGAATGAATTTATCACGCCGCACACTGCTTGGTTTGATTAAGTACCCTGCCCTCATTAGTCAAACACGCTCCGTCAAGTTGCCTCAACCAGCCGAGCATCAACGTAAACTAAAAGCAAAAGATTGGAGCCCAGCTAAAGGCATTTATGATTGTGATAAAGACTTATTTGATTGGGTAATTGCACCGCTTTCTGACAACGACAAGGCATTGCTTAGTCTGATGCGTTCAACGCCAGAATCGGAGTTTGAGCACAGTAAAACGCGTTTTAAATCACTCGATTGCTCAATCATGGAGCTAGCAGATGATATCGCCTACGGTGTTCATGATTTAGAAGATGCAATCGTACTTGGTATGGTGACACGTCAGCAATGGCAAGAAGGCGCAGCAAGTCAATTAGCGGACTGTGGCGACCCGTGGTTTGAAGCTCATATCGATTCCATCGGACAGATGCTATTTAGCGGTAAGCACCATGAGCGGAAAGATGCCATCGGTGGTATGGTTAACGCGCTACTGACCAGCATTTCAATCAAAGCGGTGGATGAGCCGTTTAATAACCCTTTACTTTCTTGGAATGCGTGTTTAGAACCACAGATGGCACGTGCACTTGACGTACTCAAGCACTTTGTCAGCACCTTCGTTATCCAAGTCCCGCAGGTCCAGATCGTTGAGTATAAGGGTCAGCAAATTATTATGGATATTTTTGAAGCGTTAACAGCAGACCCAGAGCGCTTACTACCCGTTCATACAAAAGAGCTGTGGTGTCAGGCGAAGAGCGAAAGCAATAAGATGAGGGTCATCGCCGATTACATTTCTGCAATGACCGATGGTCACGCACAAAAGCTACACCGCCAACTTTTCTCTTCCATCGTTCTTTAGTAACACTCAACCTTTCAAATAATTCTTTTCAAAAACGCCCGGAGGCATCTGGGCGATTTGGAATTCGATCATATTTTCAAAGGCATGCATAAGCGGTGTAAAGTCGCGCTCGGGTTCAAGCAGGCGAAGCGAATGATAACCTGCCTCGACTGTCGATAAGCTATTCTCAGAGGGCGCCTTACGAATGGTGTAGTGCCCTTGTAGTTGCTTAGGCAACTGCACGGTTGGGAGTGGATGTAAGTTGCTTGAGAGTTGCCACATTTTGTACGCTTTTTTCCACGTACCATCGAGCAAAATCAAACGTATTTTCTTAGATACACTATGACTCGCTTGAGTGATTTCAGAAATGCATCGTGACCCTTCTGATGGGTAAAGAACAAAATGTTGATATGACTCATCCGCTAATAAGTGATTTAAGACATCATCACAAGAAAAGTCCTCTCCTATCAAACAAATACAGTTATCTAAACTCAAATTGAGAATCCGTGCCGTACCAAGCGGACGATGTTCTTCACTCGTGTGCTGAAGAATGATAAGTTCTACCTCGCTTGCCAGCGGTACAATCCATTGGCAAATACACGCTTTTTGCGATTTTCCACAACGAGAACAATAACGAGACATAGAGTGAACCTTTATACCTTGCTGAGTATTATCAGCGTGATCTGTTTGATACTTCAATTTGAACCAATGGCAAGCCTAACCGAGTGGCACAGCTACAATATACGCCATGGTGAATGGTGGCGAATCGTAACAGGAAATCTCACACATACCAACTTTGCGCACTTAGGAATGAACCTCGCCGGATTGTGGATCATTACTTTTATTTTTCGCCCAAGCACTCGTAACTTCCTTATCGTTTTTTCAATCTTATGTGCATGTGTTGGTGCGCTGAATTTGTTTACCAACATATCGGTGTACGTGGGTTTATCCGGCGTATTACACGGATTGTTTGGATTTTGGGCGCTCAGAGAAGTCTTTGAAAGTAGAAGAAGCAGTGTGTTGTTAGTCGGAGGGCTAATCGCCAAAGTAGCTTGGGAGCAGGTCTATGGCCCATCAAGCAGTACTGCTGAGCTTATCGGTGCAAACGTTGCTATTGATGCTCATATGTTTGGCGCACTCGGTGGGTTAATAATGGCTTTAATGGAAAAAGGCCTTCGCCGTCGTTTATTCGGATAAAAAATCCCGAACCACGAAAGAGGGGCTGGTTCGGGAAAGCAGTAATAGGGAAGCAGATATTGTTCTGAATTCAGACTCAATATCTGCAATACATCAAGCTACAGTAAAATGCGGTCTTCGTTTTTCTTAACTGTCGCTTCACCAATGCCTTTTACGCTCTTCAAATCTGCTGCCGTTTTAAAAGGGCCATGTTCCTCGCGGTAGTCCACTATACTCTGCGCTTTCTTCTCACCTATACCTTTCAACATGGTCGCAATTTCTTCAGCAGTGGCCGTGTTGATATTTACAGTAATTTCAATTCCTTCATATTTGTCAGTGGCTGAATCCGCAGCCATGCTAAAAGGTGCAAAAACAAATAAGCACAATGTCAAAATCCATTTCATATTGAACATACAATCTCCAAAATAGTAGGCTAAAAACAGTCATCGAGAGCGAGTCACTATCAAGTTTGCAATGGAAAGCAATATGGTTATGCATTTAACAAACTGAGATGACCCGGAATTCACAACGGCCGCTATCACTTAAACGCGCACTAATTTAAGTAATGCCTATTGATGATTGAAGTTCATAAAGACAAAAATAAAACGGGCCGCTTATGCGGTCCGTTTTATTCAACATACAAATTACACTAATTGTGCTTAGTTGCTCACAACAAAGTACTCAATGTCAGTATTTGCACGCAGTACGGCTAGTACAGATGATAAGTCTTGCTGAGAAGATGCACGCTGCATTTGCATCGCAACTTGATCTTCTAACTCACTATCTAGCTCTGCGTTTACAGCATCAAGCTCGATGATAATGATGTTACCTTCAAGATCTTTAGACTGACCGTATACTGGTTTACCATCGACTGGTTTTGCCATCGCGAATACCGTTGTTGCCAACGGAGAACGACGATCTACTGTCTCTTGTTCACCAAAGGCAAGATTGTTTTCAGCAAGCACGTTCGTCTTACCTTCTTTCAATGCCGCAACGACTTGTGTTCCAAGCTCCATCGCTTCTTGCTCACCTTTAACACGAGATAGCTCTGCAACAACCTGATCTTTCACTTCTTCTAGTGGAAGAACTGTCTCGTCACGCGCATCTTCAACACGAACAACGATAATATGCTCAGGCGCAACTTCGATAGCTTCAGAGTTTAGGCCATCTTCTTTAACTTCAGGACTTAGGATAGCTTGCATTACAGCAGGGCTACGAAGCACTTCAGGTGCATCAACCTGAGAAATAAAGTCCGTTGTCTTCACTTCTTGGTTAACCGCTTGAGAAGCATCATACAATGAGTCTGGGTATTCAAACGCTACGCGCTCAAGCTCATTTTGCAACTCGTAGAATTGATCGATAGCTTGTTGGTCAACCATCTCTTGTTTGATTTCAGCAGCGACTTCTTCAAATGGCTTCGCCACAGAATCTTTTAGCTCTTCAAGCTTGATAATGTGATAGCCAAAGTCCGACTTTACTAGACCCGACGTATCGCCAGGGTTCTTCAGTGCGAATGCCGCTTCTTCAAAAGCAGGGTCCATCACATCACGCTCGATCCAACCTAAGTCACCACCGTTTTCAGCGCTGCCAAAATCGTCAGATTTATCTTGAGCAAGCGTCGCAAAGTCTGCACCCGCGTTTAGCTCATCTAGGATAGCTTGCGCTTTTGCTTCATCGTCCCCTTCTACAAGAATGTGAGCGACACGGCGTTGCTCTTCTGAAGAGTATTTGTTTAAGTGCTCGTCGTAGTACTTTTTCACCTCAGCATCAGAAACATTAACTTGTTCCTTTAGCGCTTCAGCTGACAGTTCGATGTAAGAGACTTTAACCTGCTCTGGACGTGTAAAGTTGTCTGGGTTTGCTTTGTAGTACTCTTGAATTTCTTCGTCGGTCAATTCAATATTTTTCGCAAACTCCGCTAAGTCGATCTGAATCGTGCGAATATCACGAGTTTGAGTGAACAGCTTGCCTTCTGCTTGTACTTCACCCGGCAGAATAAATTCACTGTTTTGTAGCGCATTCAGCAGTTGCTCACGAACCAATTCACGACGCATGTACTCAGCAAAAGAGTCTGGCGAAAAGCCTGCACGACGCAAAGAAGCTTGATAGATCTCTTGATCAAACTGACCATTAGATTGGAACTGAGGCATGTCTAGAATCATGCTACGCACTTGAGTGTCGCTGATTCGCAGACCCAAAGCTTCAGCTTGTTGGTCAAGCAACACGTCATTGATCATTCGATCTAAAACGGATTTGCGGAAAGATTCAACATATGCAGGGTCAGCCAGCATTTGAGAGAAGTAGTCACCCAACTGAGCTTGCATACGGTTACGCTCATTTTGGTATGCCATCTCGAACTCACCACGAGGAATCTCAGTGTTACCGACTTTCGCTGCAGAGTTGTTGCTACCACCAACGATGTAGCTACCTACACCTGCAAATACGAAAGACAGGATGATAAGTCCAAGGATAATTTTGACCGCGATGCTATTCACGCCTTCGCGTAGTCGATCCATCATAATTTAACTGCTCTCCACAATTGAAGCCTACTGCTTCTATCTAATAGAAATAATGGCGCAATAATATCAGAAAAAGAAATGCGCATCAGTATGATGCGCATAATTTAAGAAAGTTCGGCTCGAAGTTTGTAAATTTTTGTTCGAAACTTATTGTTTGAGCAAAAGTTAAGCAAATGGCCGGTTACAGAAATAACGCCGTGATTAGTTACAAGCGTCTTTCAGTGCTTTACCAGCTTTGAAAGCTGGTACTTTTGCTTCTGCGATTTGGATTTCTTCACCAGTTTTTGGGTTACGACCAGTACGTGCAGCACGAGTACGAACGCTGAATGTACCAAAGCCAACTAGAGCGACTTGATCACCAGATTGAAGAGTTCCGCTTACTGCTTCGATGAATGCATCTAGAGCACGACCCGCTGACGCTTTAGAAATATCTGCATTTTCTGCGATTTGTTCTACTAACTGAGTTTTATTCACTGTAATTTCCCCTTTGTGTCATCTGTGATTATTTTTGTGATGACTTTCGTTCCATTGTTAAGAAAATATGCTCCACCCCTTATTCATCAAGGGCTGGCAGCTATCGAAACTAACTTAGCGCCCAAAAAAAACGCTGACAAGCCTTTTTGGGCTTATCAGCGTAAACTTTTACTTATTTTTGCTACACATCACTATTTTTGAGACTCAAACTCAACGCCCGTCGGGTCTCGCTCTAGTGCGACTTTCAGTACTTCATCAATCCACTGTACAGGGATAACTTTCAGATCAGCGATAACATTATCAGGAATCTCTTCCAGATCACGCTCGTTATCTTTTGGAATTAGCACTGTCTTAATGCCACCACGGTGTGCCGCAAGTAACTTCTCTTTTAGGCCGCCGATAGGTAGAACCTCACCACGCAGTGTGATTTCACCCGTCATCGCTACTTCTGCTTTCACAGGGTTGCCTGTCAGAGAAGAAACCAATGCCGTACACATTGCTGTACCCGCACTTGGGCCATCTTTTGGTGTCGCGCCTTCCGGTACGTGTACGTGAATATCTTTCTTCTCGTAGAAGTCAGTATTGATACCTAGCTTTTCTGCACGAGAGCGAACCACTGTCATTGCTGCTTGGATAGACTCTTGCATCACATCACCAAGAGAACCCGTTTGTGTCAGCTTACCTTTACCTGGCATTGATTGAGTTTCAATCGTTAATAGATCGCCACCCACTTCTGTCCAAGCTAGGCCAGTTACTTGACCAATTCGGTTACTTTCATCCGCTTTACCGTAATCGAAACGTTGAACACCTAAGTACTCTTTTAGGTTGTCCATCGTTACCGTTACTGACTTGATGTCCTTATCCAGCAAGATGTTCTTCACCGCTTTACGGCAGATCTTAGAAATCTCACGCTCTAAGTTACGGACACCCGCTTCACGCGTGTAGTAACGAATGATGCCAATAATCGCAGAATCTTCAATGACGATTTCATCCGCTTTCAAGCCATTACGCTTCACTTGTTTATCAACAAGGTGACGTTTTGCAATGTTCAGCTTCTCGTCTTCGGTGTAACCAGATAAACGAATAACTTCCATACGGTCTAACAATGGACCCGGGATGTTCATCGAGTTCGATGTCGCAACAAACATAACGTCAGAGAGATCGTAATCCACTTCTAGGTAGTGATCGTTGAACGAGTTATTCTGTTCAGGATCAAGTACTTCTAGCAGAGCCGATGCTGGATCACCACGCATATCGGAAGACATTTTGTCGATTTCGTCCAATAAGAACAGCGGGTTCTTCACACCAACCTTCGACATCTTCTGGATCAATTTGCCTGGTAATGAGCCGATATAAGTACGACGGTGACCACGAATTTCCGCTTCATCACGCACACCACCCAACGCCATACGAACATACTTACGGCCTGTAGCTGAAGCAATTGAACGACCAAGAGATGTTTTACCGACACCAGGAGGACCAACAAGACAAAGGATAGGACCTTTTAGCTTGTTGATACGGTTTTGAACCGCCAAGTATTCAAGGATACGTTCTTTGACGCGTTCTAGACCGTAGTGATCTTCATTAAGAACCTCTTCTGCTTTCGCTAAGTTTTTCTTAACTTTTGAGCGCTTAGCCCAAGGAACGCTGACCATCCAATCGATGTAGCTACGAACCACTGTTGCTTCAGCAGACATTGGAGACATCATCTTGAGCTTTTGCAGCTCTTGCTCTGTCTTTTCACGTGCCTCTTGAGGCATTTTTGATTCGTCAATCTTCTTCTGTAGCGTTTCGAACTCGTCTGGTGCGTCTTCCATCTCACCAAGTTCTTTCTGAATCGCTTTCATTTGCTCATTCAGATAATACTCACGCTGAGATTTTTCCATTTGCTTTTTAACGCGACCACGAATTCGTTTTTCAACTTGCAGCAAGTCGATCTCTGATTCCATCTGGCCCATCAGGAATTCCAGACGCTCAGTGACGTCAACAATTTCAAGCACTTGCTGCTTATCCACCAACTTTAACGGCATATGAGCCGCAATGGTATCCGCTAAGCGTGCGGCTTCGTCGATACCATTAAGTGACGTTAGCACTTCTGGTGGAATCTTCTTGTTTAGCTTAATGAACCCTTCAAACTGATTAATCGCGCTGCGAACAATCACTTCTTGCTCACGCTCATCCAATTCTGGCGTAACAACAAATTCAGCTTCCGCTAGGAAGAAGTCACTCTCTTTAAAGTGATTGATTTTTGCTCGCTGCTGGCCTTCGACCAATACTTTTACTGTGCCATCCGGAAGCTTCAAGAGCTGGAGAATGGTGGCTACCGTACCTACGTCAAATAGGTCGTCAACCGTAGGCTCGTCAGTGTCCGCTTGCTTTTGTGCCACAAGAAGAACTTGTTTGTTGGTTTCCATCGCCGTTTCTAGACAGCTAATCGATTTCTCACGACCAACAAACAATGGAATAACCATGTGTGGGTAGACCACTACGTCACGTAGAGGTAGTACCGGGATCTCGATACGCTCGGAACGTTCCAAGTTCATATAATTCTCTCTTCCGCTTTCACGTTTAACGTATTACTTAAGGCAGTATATGGGGGCTAATTGTTTGGATTCAATAAGAGAAATAAAAAAAGGAGGTAATTACTTACCTCCTTTTTCATTATGGCTGAATTTACTCTGCTCCAGCTGCCTGATTGTCTGCGTTACTGTAAATAAGCAGTGGCTCTGACTCGCCATTAATGACGGACTCATCAATCACGACTTTACTAACGTCTGTTGCAGATGGTAATTCGTACATGGTTTCAAGTAGCACGCCTTCAAGAATCGAGCGTAAGCCACGAGCACCTGTTTTACGCTCCATTGCTTTTTTCGCGATAGCGCGCAGCGCATCTTCACGGAATTCAAGTTCGGCGTTTTCTAGCTCAAACAATGCTGCATATTGCTTGGTCAGTGCGTTCTTCGGTTCACATAGGATCTGAATCAACGCTTCTTCATCAAGCTCAGTCAGTGTTGTTGTTACAGGTAGACGACCAATGAATTCTGGAATGAGGCCGTACTTCACTAAGTCTTCAGGTTCAACTTGAGTAAATAGCTCACCTACCGTCTTCGATTCATTCTTCGAACGAACTTCAGCACCAAAGCCAATACCTGTACCTGTTGCAACACGCTGCTCAATCACCTTGTCTAAGCCAGCAAAAGCACCACCACAAATGAACAGGATCTTAGATGTGTCCACTTGTAGGAATTCTTGCTGAGGATGCTTACGACCACCTTGAGGTGGAACCGATGCAACCGTACCTTCGATAAGTTTTAGTAGCGCCTGCTGAACACCTTCACCAGATACGTCACGCGTAATAGATGGGTTTTCAGCTTTGCGTGAAATCTTATCAATTTCATCAATGTAAACGATGCCGCGTTCTGCTTTAGCTACATCGTAATCACATTTTTGCAGAAGCTTTTGGATGATGTTTTCAACGTCTTCACCTACGTAACCGGCTTCGGTTAGTGTCGTCGCGTCTGCCATTGTAAATGGCACATCCAAGAATCGAGCTAATGTCTCCGCAAGTAGTGTTTTACCGCTACCTGTAGGACCAATTAGAAGGATGTTACTCTTACCAAGCTCCACACCTTCGCTCGTTGTATCACCATTGCGTAAACGCTTGTAGTGGTTATATACCGCAACTGCGAGCACTTTTTTCGCGTAATCTTGCCCGATCACATAGTCATCAAGGTGTTCACGGATCTGTTTTGGCGTTGGTAACGCTTCAGATTCTTTCTTAGGGAGAACATCCTTGATTTCTTCGCGAATAATATCGTTACACAAGTCGACACACTCGTCGCAAATGTACACTGACGGACCTGCGATTAGCTTGCGAACTTCGTGCTGACTTTTGCCGCAGAAAGAACAGTACAGCAATTTACCGCTGCCACTTTCTTTGCTTTTATCTGTCATTCGCTAACCTCTTAGCCTTTACTCTTCATGAATGAGTGTATATCAATTTTTGCCAAAATGCGCTGGCTAATTACTCGCCACGGTGGCTTAACACTGCATCCACGATACCGTATTCCACAGCCTGCTCTGATGACATGAAGTTATCACGATCAGTATCGCGCTCAATGACTTCAAGAGGTTGGCCTGTATGTTCTGCTAACAACTTGTTTAGCTTCTGTTTAATCGTCAGGATTTCCTGAGCATGGATTTGGATATCAGAAGCTTGACCCTGGAAACCACCCAATGGTTGGTGGATCATTACACGAGAGTTAGGCAGTACGTAACGCTTACCTGGCGCACCACCTGCAAGCAGGAAGGCACCCATTGAACATGCTTGACCCATACACACAGTGCTGACATTTGGCTTAATGAACTGCATGGTATCGTAAATAGACATACCAGCTGTTACGCTGCCGCCTGGCGAGTTGATGTATAGGAAAATATCTTTATCTGGGTTTTCAGATTCTAGGAAAAGTAGCTGAGCCACGACAAGGTTTGCCATGTGGTCTTCCACTTGACCCGTTAAAAAAATCACGCGCTCTTTCAGCAGACGTGAGTAGATGTCGTAAGAGCGTTCGCCTCGGGAAGTTTGTTCAACCACCATTGGTACTAGCGCGTCCATAATTGGCGACATTGCATTTTTTTCTTGGTAGCTCATATTCTTATGTCCCTAAAATAAATGGCCCGGATGATGACTATCATACGGACCATTGTTAGCAGAATAGTTAACGTTAAGTCAACCTTCTACGCAAGATATTGCTTATTAAGCAGCAGGTTGTTGTTGGTTAAGTAGCTCGTTGAAGCCTACTTCTTTCTCAGAAACCTGTGCTTTAGCGATGATCGCGTCGATTGCTTGCTCTTCTAGAGCTACGTTGCGCATGTTGTTCATCATTTCTTCGTTTTGCTCGTAGTAAGCAATAACTTCTGATGGATCTTCGTATGCAGTAGCCATTTCTTCGATTAGCGCTTTAACTTTCTCGTCGTCCGCTTTTAGCTCTTCAGATTTGATTACTTCACCTAGTAGAAGACCAACAACTACGCGACGTTTAGCTTGTTCTTCGAACAGTTCACGTGGAAGCTGAGCAGCAGCTTCTGGGTTACCACCGAAGCGTTGTGCAGCTTGTTGACGTAGAACTTGGATTTCTTGCTCGATAAGCGCTGATGGTACGTTGATGTCGTTTTGCTCAACTAGACCGTCAATCGCTTGCTCTTTGATGCGGTTCTTAACAGCTTGCTTAAGTTCGCGTTCCATGTTCTTACGAACTTCAGCTTTAAGTGCTTCAACACCACCTTCAACAACACCGAACTTAGCAACGAACTCGTCGTTTAGTTCTGGAAGTTCACGAGCTTCAACTTTGTTCACTTTGATTGCGAACTTAGCTGCTTTACCTTTTAGGTTTTCAGCGTGGTAATCTTCTGGGAAAGTCACGTCGATGTCGAATTCCATACCAGCAGTTTTACCTGCGATACCGTCTTCGAAACCAGGGATCATGCGACCAGCACCCATTTCTAGAGGGAAGTTCTCAGCTTTACCGCCTTCGAACTCTTCACCGTCGATAGAACCAACGAAGTCGATGCTTACGCGTTTGCCATCTTCTGCTGCTTCTTCAACTTCAACCCAAGTTGCTTGTTGCTTACGTAGAGTATCGATCATCTCTTCTACGTCTGCATCTTTAACTTCTGTTAATGGTTTTTCAACAGTGATGCTCTCTAGGCCTTTAAGCTCAACTTCTGGGTAAACTTCAAAAGTTGCAGTGAAAACTAGGTCTGAACCTTCTTTGTTCTCTACAGGAGCGAAAGTTGGAGCGCCAGCTGGGTTGATTTTCTCTTTAACGATAGCTTCGATGAAGTGGCGTTGCATTACTTCACCGAGAACGTCTTGACGTACTGCTTTGCCGTACATCTTAGCAACCATTTTTAGAGGCACTTTACCCTTACGGAAACCATCGAAACGACGGTTTTTAGCGATGTTGCGTAGTTCAGCTGTTACAGCGTCTTCGATGTTTGCAGCTGGAACAGTAATGTTTAGACGGCGCTCTAGGCCCTCTAGCGTTTCAACAGTAACTTGCATTATATATAAACCTCTAAAGTGGCTCGGTTTTCCGAGCGTATGAGCGAAACTCAGAGGAGCTTACGCTTCATCCTTGTGTAGTGTTCTGTCCGAACACCTAATTTAAAATCGAGTATCGATACTGGTTGTCAGTACCGGACTAATCAGTGATATCTTCGATAAAATAACCAAAGGTATCTCCTATTAGCCTCAGGACAGAATTTTTAGACGCGACATTCTAGCGATCTGTCGCAACCCTGTCGAGCCAATAGCCACTATGTGGACATTGTCTGCGCTAAATTCTCGAATGCTGACCCATTTTTTCTTCAAAAATGCGATTCAGACACCGTCTAAGCATCGCCAGCATATCTAGAATGGGGACAATAGCGACTTTTTCAAGAGAATCGACCGGTTTTTTTATCGAAAAGCCTAAAAAGAGATCTTGCTCTTGTTTTACTCCACAGAGTTGAAAACTAAATCCCTAATCCTTCCTACAAACTATTAACATTTTCTTACGTGACCAAAGGAAGTTGTAAGGAGTGTAAGGATGTCGCAAAAAAAACGGATTCTGCTGACATTTTTTGCTTTCTATTTCCTGTCCGCAATTATCGGTGGCCATTGGGTTTGGCAGACCAGTTATCAATCTCTACTTGATAAACACCAATCACAGCTGGAGCAATTTTCTGGCCATATAAAAAATAAACTCGATAAGTACGCCCATATCCCAAATCTTCTCGCTAAAGATGATCCTCTTTATCAAGCGCTTCAGCACCCCAACAACAGTGCGCAACTGGAAATCACTAATCGGTATTTAGAATCCGTTAATGGCGTGATTGAAGCAGCGGATACGTACTTAATCGATCAATGGGGTACAACGATCGCGGCCAGCAACTGGCGTAAAGAGCGCTCCTTTATCGGTCGAAATTTTGCATTTCGACCTTATTTCAAACAAGCCATTGTAGGTAAACGAAGCCAATACTATGCACTGGGCTCAACATCTGGTAAACGTGGCTACTACTATTCTTATCCCATCGTATACGCTGGCGGTGTACTTGGTGTCGTCGTGGTGAAGATGGACCTAAGTAAGATAGAGGACAACTGGCAGCAACCTAACAGTGTTTTTGTCGCCAGCGATCCATACGGAATTGTTTTCATGAGTAGCCGAAGTGAATGGCTACTCAAAAGCTTACAACCACTGACAAAAAAAGAGAAAAAGCAAGTTTGGGCAAGCCAACAATATCTTGATGCGCCAATTGAAACGCTTGGATTAGTAGGTAGTTTGGACGAGGTGCATTCTGAGCTTAAACAGGGTTACCCATACAATAAAGGAACCTTGGTGGTCTCTTCGCTGCCCCTTCCCGAACTCAAACTGACTATTCGTGTGCTGTCTCCTAAACAGTCGATCGTTTGGTTCACCATGGGTTACATCTTTGTACTCACTCTAGCATTCATGGTTTTGTTTTTAATTGGTCAGCTTATCTATCACCGTCAACAGCGTCACTTGCAACTTGAACGAATTCAACAAGAAGCAAATCAAAAGTTGGAATATCAAGTCATGGCACGGACTGCCGAGTTGCAAGCGGAGATCGCACAGCGTATCGATACCGAACAAACTTTACGCGTTACTCAAGACGAATTGGTGCAAGCAGCGAAACTCGCGGTGTTAGGACAAATGTCAGCCAGTATCAGCCATGAACTGAATAATCCACTTGCGGCAATTCGTAGCTTTGCGGAGAACGGCAAGCTGTTTCTAAAAAAAGAAAAATATGAGCGAGTGGAAGATAATCTCACTCGCATTTCTGCTCTCACTGACCGTATGGCAAATATCAGTCAGCAACTTCGCTCTTTCGCCAAAAAAACCAGTGGTGACGAGTTGGCTCAATCTCGATTGTTCCCTGTGATTGCCTCTGTAAAAGAACTGATGAAGCCCGCATTTAAATCAGGGCGCGTCACGTTAGAAACAAATTTGCCAAAGCATGATGTTGAAGTGCAGATCAATATTATTCAACTGGAGCAAGTGTTGGTCAATTTACTGACTAATGCGATAGAAGCACTCAAAGAACAACAAGACAAACAGGTAGAATTATCTGTAGAACACGATGAGCACACTGATTTGGTTTGGATTCATGTTGATGATAATGGCCCAGGGCTTGGCTCTTTCTCACTTTCTGATTTATGTGAACCGTTTCTAACTACTAAACTGAACGGTTTAGGTTTGGGTCTCTCTATCTCGCAACAAATCTTAGCCAGTATGAATGGAAAATTATGTGCCCATAATCGAGAACAAGGCGGCGCTCGATTCTCATTGTGTTTACCTATCACTTCTTACAACACTGAACCATCAAAAGGATAAGATCATGTGTCAGGTGTTTTTTATTGATGATGAGGCCGATCTCAGAATCGCTATAGAACAGACCTTTGAACTGGCGGATATCGACGCCAAGTTTTTTGTGGATGCAGAATCGGCTTTAATAGCGATGCAGCAAGGAGAAGAAGTTGGCGTCGTGGTCACTGATATCTGTTTGCCGGGCATTTCTGGTATGGATATGCTGACAACTTTGACTCAACGCGATGCAAACTTACCCGTCATCATGATCACTGGACACGGTGATATTTCCATGGCTGTGCAAGCCCTTCATCAAGGCGCTTACGACTTTATTGAGAAACCTTTTGCGCCAGAACATTTGGTTGAAACGGTTAAGCGGGCGATTGAGAAGCGCAAACTAACCAATGAAAATGAAAAACTGCGCCTGTCACTTAAAGCCAGTAAAACCCTTGGTCCACGAGTTATTGGTGAAACCTCTAGCATCCAAATATTACGAGAGACCATCACCCAAATCGCCGATACCGACGCCGATATTTTATTGTTTGGTGAAACCGGTACAGGGAAAGAGTTAATCGCTCGTTCTTTACATGAGCAAAGCTCTCGCCGGAACCAAAACTTTGTCGCCGTAAATTGTGGAGCGGTTCCAGAGAACTTAATTGAGAGTGAACTCTACGGCCATGAAAAAGGCGCATTCACTGGCGCCGAAAGCCGTCGTATCGGTAAATTTGAGTTTGCACAAGGCGGCACACTTTTCTTGGATGAGATCGAGTCGATGCCTATCCAAGCCCAAATTCGTTTATTGAGGGTATTACAAGAGCGCGTGATTGAGCGTGTCGGTTCAAATGAATTATTGCCTTTAGATATTCGAGTGATTGCCGCAACAAAGGTCGATTTAAAACACGCAGCTGAAGAAGGTACTTTCCGTCAGGACCTCTACTATCGGCTCAATGTCGTGACCCTGGATCTCCCGCCACTACGCGAACGAAAAGAAGACATTCCCGCCCTCTTTCACCACTTTCTGTTGGTAGCAGCTTCACGTTATGGCAAAAGCTCACCTAGCTTGTCACCCCAAGATCTAGCGCAACTGATGAGCCATGACTGGCCTGGCAATGTTCGAGAACTCAGAAATGCTGCAGAGCGTTTTGTGCTATTGGGTAAGTTAATTCAGTTGGGAGAATCGAACCCAGTTGCTAAGTCTTCCTCAAGCCTTGCAGAGCAAGTGGCGGAGTTTGAGAGAGCAGCCATTGAAGGCGCTTTATTAGAAAACAACGGTAGTATT
The DNA here is from genome assembly GCF_033337375.1 of Vibrio sp. YT-17. NCBI lineage: Bacteria > Pseudomonadati > Pseudomonadota > Gammaproteobacteria > Vibrionales > Vibrionaceae > Vibrio > Vibrio sp. YT-17. Next base: position 137,080 of record NZ_JAWOQP010000012.1, on the reverse strand, counting down.
AAACAGACAATGTGCCAATTGAATGTGCCAAGAAAAACTCTTTACGACAAGATGCAGCGCTACCAAATAAATAAAGACCTTTACAAATAAAACACGTTCAAATAGCTGGCATTATATTCAACTTTAATCATAATTTTTAACAACGGGTTTATCATGGTTGTTATAGATATGAACGAAAAAGTGAGAATACCGATTGTTACAGATACCGTGCTCGTAGACGGTTGCTATCAAGAAGAGAGAAGATTCGGTGAAGAGCGTCGTAAAAATAAAAAGAGGTGGCGACACTATGAACGTCGAATTAATTCAGACCCGCGCAAAACTTGTTACAAGTCAATAGACGAAGAGGTGTGAATTCTCACACCTCTTTCTACTTTCTGGCTTCCATTACTTGGTAATGATCTCCGGCCCCATCAAGGTAGTAGGCAACCAAGTCGAAACCCATGGTACATATGTGACGATAATTAGGAACAAGAACATCACTCCAACCCAGGGTAATGCTGCCTTCACTACGTTCATCATCGACATTTTGGCAACACCAGCGGTCACAAATAAGTTAAGACCCACGGGCGGCGTTATCATTCCTATCTCCATATTCACCACCATCATTATGCCCAAATGAATTGGGTCTATACCTAATGCAATCGCAATTGGGAACACGAGCGGCGCAACAATGATCAACAAGCCTGATGGCTCCATGAACTGACCACCAATCAGCAACAAGACGTTCACCACAATCAAAAAAGTGATTGGTCCGAGACCAGCCGAGAGCATCGACTCGGTGATCATTTGCGGGATGCGTTCTTCCGTTAAAACATGCTTCAAAATTAAGGCATTAGCAATGATGAACAGCAGCATGATGGTGAGTTTTCCCGCTTCATACAGGGTGTGTTTCGTGTCTTTATGAACAAAGGTTTGGAAGATTTTAACGAGCGCAGGTTTAGTGTTTTTCTTGTCTGCAAATGGCCCCATGTCTTTGTATACAAAGTTAGCAATAAAGAATGAGTACACAGCAGCAACCGCAGCGGCTTCTGTCGGCGTAAAGATACCGCCATAGATACCACCAAGAATGATGACGACCAACAACAAGCCCCAGCTTGCATCCTTGGCGGCATCAAAAGTTTCTTTCCAACCGACAAAAGGTTGCTTTGGAAGGTTCTTGATTCTCGCGGCAATGTAAATCGCGATCATCAACATGACACCCGCCAGCAAACCGGGAATCACACCACCAAGGAACATACGTCCAACTGACACATCCGTTGCGGCTGCATACACCACCATCACAATCGAAGGTGGGATCAAAATCCCTAGCGTACCTGCGTTACAAATTACCCCAGAGGCAAACTCTTTTGAGTAACCGTTTTTGATCATACCTGCGATAACAATACTACCTATGGCAACAACCGTTGCAGGTGAGGAACCTGACAACGCGGCAAACATCATACACGCGACAACCGAAGCCATCGCCAAACCGCCGCGGAACCAGCCTACAATGGCAATGGCGAAACGAATGATCCGCTTTGCTACGCCACCCGTCGACATAAAGCTTGAAGCCAATATAAAGAATGGAATAGCCAATAGCGTGTAGTGGCCCGCGAATGCATTAAACAGCGTTTGAGCAACTGACGCTAAAGAGGCATCCGAATGCATTAAAAGGAAAAGAACACTGGAAAGGCCCAGCGAAATAGCAATTGGCACGCCAACCAGCATAAAGCCAATTACCATCAAAAATAGAAATAAGATATCCATGGCTTATTGCTCCTTGTTTTTAGCGTCTTGCGAGGCCTTTGGAGCCATTACGTCTTCAGCGTCACTCATCTCAGCTTTAAGAGATTCGAGCTCTTCCTCCGCTTCATGTCCTGCAATCAAGCGATCGAGCTTACCAGTAGCGATTTGCCACGTGACTTGAACAAATCTAAACGTTAGTAGCGCCATTCCAAGTGGCAAAGCGAAGTAAGGAATAAAACGTGGCAGCTTTTCATAACGCTCTCCCTCATTTAACCAGTCGGCCATGAACTGGAGCATTTCAGGCATTGGAATATCGTCCGTTTCATACCACGCTCGGTCAGTAGCGAACGGATACCAGTAGTTCCAAGCGCCAATTAACAGCAAAATAGAGAAGGCTAAGCAACACATTGCAGCAAAAAGCGCCAGGGCTTTTCGTTTACCTTCCGGAACGATGTTAATAATGACATCGACACCAATATGAAAGTGTTTTTTCACACCATAAGATGCGCCAACCAACACCATCCATGCGAACATGAAAACGGTGAGCTCAAGCGCCCAAAGAATATTGTCGTTAAAGACATAACGAAAGATGACATTGGCAAAGGTCAGCAAGGTCATGGCACCCAAGAAGAAAGCAATCAAAGTCTCTTCAATGGCATCGGTGATTCGTCCAGCCTTGGCAAAAAAAGTCTGTTCCATAATTACATCACGTCGTCTGTAGGGGGAAAGAGCCCCCTCAGTTTGAGAGGGCTAAATGTGCTAGGTGTTATTATTTTTGGTTAGACGCCAAAGCGGCTTCGATTAGGTCAGAACCAATGTCTTTTTCGAACTTCTTCCATACTGGTTGAAGTGCAGTGACCCATTCTTGGCGCTGTTCTGGCGTTAGAGTACGAACCACACCACCTGCTTCGATGATATTGTTCTTATTCGCAAGGTTTACTTTGGTTGACTCAGCATTACGCTGCGCAGTTACCTCTTGAATAATGGTGTTTAACTGCTGGCGCTGATCATCTGGTAAGTTTTTCCAGAAGTCGTTTGACGTCACAACTAAGTAATCCAGAATTCCGTGGTTCGTTTCCGTAATGCCATCTTGAACTTCGAAGAATTTTTTGCCGTAAATGTTTGACCAAGTATTTTCTTGACCATCAATAACCTTAGTTTGCAAGCCGCCGTAAACTTCTTTGAACGACATTTTTTGTGGGTTAGCACCTAGCTGCTCAAACTGAGCAACGAGTACATCAGAGGCTTGAACACGGAACTTAAGTCCTTCAGCATCAGTTGGAGAAATGAGCGGCTTGTTGGCTGACATTTGCTTCATGCCGTTATGCCAAAACGCAATGCCTTGTAGGCCACGACGTTTCATTGAGTTTTTCAGCTTTTCACCCGCTTCCGAGTTTTGGAAACGGTCAACCGCGTCGACATCATCGAACAAGAAAGGGAGATCGAAAAGGCGGTACTTCTTGGTGAATTTCTCAAACTTAGAAAGAGAAGGAGCAGCGAGTTGAACATCACCATTCAGTAGCGCTTCCAACACTTTGTCATCATCATAAAGAGTTGAGTTAGGAAACACCTGCATACAGACTTTACCGTTCATCTCTTCGTTGACGCGCTTTTCAAGTAACGAAGCCGCGATGCCTTTAGGGTGTTTGTCCGCATTCGTTACATGGCTAAACTTGATGACCGTTTCACCCGGGTCACAATTTGCGGCAGCATTAAAACTGGTAACAGCAAGTGCAGAGACAGATAGTAGAGTTAGAGGCTTAAACATTATTATTCTCCTTGTTGAATCACATCCCATCCCGTCCATGAGTAACTAGGTGTTAGGCGATGGGTACGGATGTTCAACAAAGAGCAATTAATGGACCATGTTAAAATTTATATATATTTCAATAAATTAACAAAGCCCGTTAACATGAATCCGAAGTGTAACGAGTGAATTCCACCCAAGAAAAAGATATAAATGGGTGGGAAATGACCCATTTATGAAGAACAGCTTATCTCCATTTTCTTCCCCCATTCCGGCGGCAATTTCGCATAATCATCAAACTCGGGTTGCTCATCAAATGGGCGTTTTAACAGTTCGGCCAATCGGTGTAATTCGCTAAAGTCCCCTTCTTCCGCTTTATCAATCGCCAACTGAGCCAAGTAGTTACGCAAGATGTATTTGGGATTGGCTTGACGCATCTGTTTGCAACGCTGTTCGGTTGAAATCAGGCCCCCTAGTTCATCAACCTCTAGCTCACACCGAGCTAAGTACAGATCAAGCCAAGCTCGCGCAGCTTCTCGGTCGAGAAATAAATCGATTACGGCTTGGGAAGGCGCATTATCAAGGTTTGAGAGTGTTCTGAAGAAGCGAGTGTAGTCCGTTTTGTTCTGGTGAAGAAGCTCAAACATAGCTTCAAACAAACGCCCGTCTTCCGCTATCTTAGTTTTTAAGCCCAACTTCTCACGCATGAGGCGGCTGAACTGCTGGCTTAAATGAACTTCAAATTGACTCAACGACGATTCTAAATCTTCTCGTTCAACGAGTGGCGATAACGCATGCGCCAGTGCTGACAGGTTCCAAAGCGCAATTCTAGGCTGTTGATCAAATGCGTAACGACCCTGGTAGTCTGAATGATTACAAATGTATCCCGGCTCATAATCATCAAGAAAGCCAAACGGACCATAATCAAAAGTTTGCCCAAGAATTGACATGTTATCGGTATTCATCACGCCATGCGCAAAACCAAAAGCTTGCCAATATGCGATCATCTCGGCTGTTTTAGTCACGATGGCGTCAAACATCGCGGCATATGGTTTCTCCGCCGATGCACAATCAGCAAAGTGCCACTCAATCACCTTATCCGCCAACAGCTTCTGCTCTGCTAACTGGTTGGTGTAAAAGAAATGCTCAAAGTGACCGAATCGAACATGGGTTTCAGCCATTCGAAGTAACAAAGCGCCCGATTCCGTTTTTTCTCGATAAACAGGTGTATCACTGACCATCATACCGAGAGCACGTGTCGTGGGAACCCCAAGGCCTGCCATGGCTTCACTGCACAGGTACTCACGGATAGTCGAGCGTAATACAGCTCGCCCATCTCCCATTCGCGAGTAAGGCGTTAGCCCTGCACCTTTGAGGTGAAGATCAAACCAAGTACCATCCTGATGCTCAATTTCTGCCAACAGTAATCCACGTCCATCGCCCAAATCTGGGTTGTAAACGCCAAACTGATGGCCTGCATATTTCATCGCAAGAGGACGAAATTGTTCGAATTCACTTAGCCCAGAAAAAACCGCCAATAACTCATCGTTTTGCTCTTCTGGTAAACCAAACTGCTGTGCAAACTCACCATTCCAAGCGGCCCAGCGAGTGTTGTCCAAGGGTTGTGGCTCGACCAGCGTATAGAACGCTGACGGTAATTGACTAAAGCGATGGGTGAAATTGACCCGTTGCCAAATGGACATGTAGGGTTCCTTAATAAAAAGAAGTACTGTTGTGAGTATACGTGTGAATGTCCCTGTCATTCAGCCATGAAATGGACATGGGTATTTTGCGTGAATAACGCGAAGGCGGCAGGAAGGTATCAACCTGCCGCAGACCATCTCCTAAACGGAGGTATCATGTAAAAACGATCAAAGGGTTAAGCGGAAAATTCTTCACCCGTTTTTGGTGGCTGTGATGGCGTATCAAAACGAGCGCGTTCGATATCCACTACCGTTTTATAGCTCAACGATAACAATGCCAGCTGGTACGCGCCAAAAATACCATAGGCCACACCGACGAGGCTCAACATAAAGAGATTCGTAAAGTGGCTAAAGATCAGCTGACTGAGCAAGCCCGCACCCAATGGAATTAGTCCCATCAAAATGAATACTTGTTTGTTGTATGGTCTGCTCTGGTTCCACGAACGAAGCAAGCTTCGCGGCTGATGATCCATTGCTGTCGCTGGCAACACAAATGACCATCGCGCCATTACCCAATAGCCAGGAATGCTTGCAATCGTTGTGATAATAGCCATAGCAACAAAGTCGGCTTCACCACTTTCTGCAATGTAGATAAACGACAACACAAAGATCGGGATACCAATAACGAGCATCATCATCAGTCCAAACAGTATCCACCAGCCTATGAAACGGAATTCTCGAGCTGACAAACGACATACATCCAACGCCGAGTGCATGTAATCGCCGACTAAATAAATTCGATGCACACGCACAGCCGCCATAGCGGCAACAAGTGGGTACAAAATAATTGTGACGAAATAAAATCCTGAGACATTGCCTTCTTGAACGTTCGCTTGATCTTGCCCCGTCATTTCAGGATACATAAAAGCAAAAATTGAGTGCACGATAATCAACGGAATACAAGCAATAACAATTGCGAGTAGATTCCTTCTGACCATCACTGCCGCTTCTCGGCATATTTCCGAAACAGAAAAGCCCTCGGTAGACATATAACATCCTTAGTTCATAAAAATCGGCCCCTAGGGTAACCGCAGAGTAGAAAAATCGCTTTAAAAATAATGAGAAACACATCTCATAAGATAATGAGAACGAAACCAAAATAAATCAGATAAAAAATAAGCCACTCAATGTGAGTGGCTTATACCGCAATTCAATACCGTTTTAGACGCGACGTCGCCAGCCTAATGTTGCAAGTAACATCAAAGCCCAATAAGAAACACTGCCGCTACCTTCAGAGTTCTTGAATGTCGTTGTCTTCAAAGAAGCAACAACCGTCACGATAACTTCACCCGTAGCAGTGGCACCATGACCGTCTGAAACCGTATATTGCAGCTTGATGCCGTCAGTAGGGCTATCCGGTGCTTGAAAACGGATTTTGCCATTCTCTACACTCGCACTTCCCACACCCGTTACGTTCTGTACGCTTTCTACAACCAGTTTATCGCCGTTCACATCCGAATCATTGCTCGCTGCATCAATCAGAATACTTTCACCAACGGCAACGGTCGCCGTATCTGCAAGCGTAACTGGCGCTGCGTTTTTCATGGTTAAATCGACGGTAGCACTGGACGTTTCATTACTAGGGTCAGTCACGGTTAAACGGAATGTCAGAACCTCACCCGCTTTTGCACCTTGAGGCACCGTAAAGCTTGTGCTAACACTGGTTGCATTGCCAAGAGAAACTGAAGTGCCAGCCAACTGCTCCCATTTATAACTCAACACATCGCCATCAGCATCCGCACTATTTAACGCAGACAACGTGACTCGCAGCCCAACCGTCATGTCTTTATTATCAACATCAATCACGGCCACTGGCGCTTCGTTGCTGCCAAGCACTTCCACCTGCACATTCACGATTGAAGATGAGTACGCACCATCAACCGACAACAAACGATATTGGAAAGTGTCCAGACCAACGAAGTTAGCTTCAGGTTGGTACTGGTTGCCAGAGATGGTGCCGTGCTCAGGCTTCTGCACAATGTCCACATTGAACTGATACCCTACCGCCATGAAATCATTGTCCATCAGGTTCAGTTTGATTGGCGTATTTTTATTGGTTTGTAACGAATCAGATTTCGCTTCAACCAAGTTGCTCGCATCCACATTTAATAATGCTGCAAACGGAATATAAGAGAACCCGGCTTTTTCTAGACCAAACGTGCCAATCTCGCTGTAATCACCAGTCCACATTACAGGTAGAGAGGCTTTTTCAGTTTTTAGCAAGCGACCGAAATCAAAGTTTGCATCAAATTGACCGCCTTCCAATTCAACGACCAATAAATGCTGACCCGCACTCAATTGGCTTGGTTGGGGGAATAAAATTCGAGATGACTTTTGGAAGTTACCTTGCTGTAAAAGCTCAGCGTTGTTTTGATTCAATATTAATCGATAGCCAATGTTTCCAGAAAATGGGAATCGCCAAACTCGATAAGTCATGTCACTTTGAGCGCTATCTCTTTGCGCGTAAAGTTGAAGACCATCAAGCTCTGTATCACTATTCAAGTCCAGTGGCACCGCCAGAGTGTTACTCCCACTCGCGTACACATAACCTTGGTGAAGAGAGTTCAGCCATGCTGATTTATTTGGTTCGTTTGTATGCTCAAGAGAAAAGCTACCGCCGTTGGTGTTGCTGGCAATGTTGGAAATACGAACCCCAGTATCAAACCCTGTGATCGCTCTCAGACCCGGGGTCGATGTATCTGAAATGACATCGCCACCATTAGGGTACAAATCGTCAGCGTCACTCCTACCATCATTTTCTAACTCATTCAGACCATCAGCCTGCATGATTTGAACCTGCATCGCGCCAACATCATTAAAGCGGTTCTGGACATTGACCGACGTAGCTAGGATACCTTCAGCCGCCAATGCTCGGTCGTAACCGCTAAAGGTGCGATTTTCCAAGTAAACACGTGGGCCAAACTCTTTCAAGTACGGGTCGAGATACACCAGCTTGACATCGTCGTTGTTCACAGAAATAGGCGCTGGACTTTCATGAGTTACCGTTGGTACAACAAAACCAGCAGCGTGTTTGCTCCATGCACTCATGTTCACCGGAGTGTCACCAGCGTATGAATCTCCCGGTTTCTGCGCCCATGAACCGCCACCCATCACGCCCCAAGAGCCGATCGAGGCATCACTGTTCCTTGCGTACAAATCCGGTAAGCCAAGCATTAAGTGGCCAAGCTCGTGTACGATCACGCCCAAGGTCGCTTGATGATCAACTTGATAGTCAGCGAACACACAATAGTCTGTGATCTTTTTACCATCTAGTGTGACATCATCGTGAGAGAATTTGTGCGGCCAAATAGCAGGACGGTTGAGAACCCCTGTTGAACGATCTCCCCCCGCAAAAATAAACATGACAGAGAGTTCTGACGGTTCTACGGTACCATTTTGATTGCTGTCGTAGGCCGAAAGATTAAAGTATGGATCCAGTTTTTGATAAGCCTCGGTGAAAACCGCATTCAACTTGGCGGTGCATGTCTTATCAGTCGAACTAGAGTGACAGTTAGGGTGGCTTTGTGCCACAGTCACATCTATCACACCGTCATTGGCGGTGCCGTAACTCTCAAGTGCAGGAACAACTTTGAATTTACCTTGAGAGTTTTTATCAAAGTAATCCACAACGCTTTGACCATTGGTATTAAATACGCGTTGCTCGAAATCGTGCACCATTGCTTGGTCATCAAACGAAACTTGCACAACCAATAGGGGCTGCTGCTTCACCGTTGAACTGCTCATCGCCTGGTAACCTTGCGCCGAACGCAGTAGGTTTTTTCGTGCCATCGGTTCAATGGTTTTTAGAGAAGATAATTGCGGTTTAACTTGTAAATCCGGGCGAAACTTCGCCGACTCAGGTGGCTCACTCGACTGCGTTTTCACCACACCTGTCGAGATCAATATTGGCGTGTCTGACTCGCGCTGAATCTGCGCGAAAAACCAAACGCCGTCTTCCTGAAGTAAGGCATTGCCCTGCTTATCTTCAAACCAGTGGAAATCTGCCGTTCCACGTAGAATTGCCTCACTGGAGCTACCATCGCTCAACGCAATAGTATGCCAAACCGGCGATGGCGGAGTAGTTGCCATGCTCTTCCCTGCAAGAAGCGCAGTTAGCATAGCCATGGCGAGTGTGTTGAATTTCAAAGTACGACTCCATCTTTTCGATTCGTTCATTCATACCAAGCACAACAAACACAAAGTAACCCTATGGGCATAGAGTAAGACTGAGTGACTATTGACGAAGGCTGGTATCAATTCGCTCAGATAACACGACGTAGTTTGGTGTCACACTACAAAAGCGTCGGATTCCAAAACGCTGTTATGAGCGTAGCTTCTGAGAATATAAATTGAGTGAATGAATAGTATCGAAACGAAAGGAAGAAGAAATGAACTTCTACGAATTTGTAGGTAAAATTGGGCAACATTCCACATATTCTATAAATGTACGAGCACTGCTATTAATCAATGCTCGTAATGGTCGCGCGGCCATTGTTTAACGCTATATTAACCTGTAAGAACGGCGTCTTCTGGGTATTTGACCAAGGTAGGTTCAGGACGTGCCAACATGTAGGCAAGCGTGAGCGGCCCAATACGACCAATGATCATCACCACGATCATAATGTATTTACCAGGTTCAGAAAGTTCCGCAGTCAAACCGGCGGTGAGCCCCACTGTGGCAAATGCGGAAATGGTTTCAAACATAACCTTATCAAAGCTGGCCTTCTCGGTAAGCATCAATAAAAACATTGCGCTTGTCAGGATAGCTCCGCTCACAACGATAATTGCCAATGACTTAGTCACAGTTTGCCAATTTATGGTTCGCTTAAACATAACCACATGTTTCTTTTGGCGTAAAAAGGTCCACGTAGCCATAAACGCAACAGCAAATGTGGAAACTTTAATACCGCCCCCCGTTGAGGTGGAACCCGCTCCAATTAACATCAGAACAATCATGACCAGTAAGGCCGGCTGGGTAAACAACGCCAAGTCAACACTATTAAACCCTGCCGTTCGCGCACTCGCAGATTGAAAGAATGCCGCCAACCATTGCCCTGTTGCAGGTAAAGACGCCATTGTGTTTGGGTTGCTTCGCTCAAGTAACCAAAACATCATCGTTCCGACTAAGAGCAATATCGGTGTCGCAATCAGCATGATTTTGGTGTGAAGATGCAAAAAGTGGAAACCTTTGCGCCAGTTTAGCCAGATGTCACCCACAACAGTAAAACCAAGCCCGCCAAAAATGAATAGCCCCGCCAGTGTAAAGATAACCAACGGATCATTCACAAAGCTCATCATACTGTCAGAAAACAGCGCGAACCCAGCGTTGTTAAATGCAGAAATTGCATGAAACAAGGCGTAAAACATACCAGTCTGCCAGCCCATTTCAGGGACCCAGCGGATAGAGAGAAAAATAAACCCGACCGTTTCTGCAACAAGCGCGAAAACAACAATCCGCTTTACTAGTCGGTTTAGATTGACTTGCCGATCTTGCCCTAATGCTTCTTTCGCCAGCGCTTGTTGACGCAAACTCAAACGCACGCCGAACATATAGAGTAAGACTGCCGACAACGTCATCTGCCCCAACCCACCGATTTGCATTAAAAACATCAGCAAGATTTTACCCGCAAGCGTAAAGTGTTGCCCAGTATCGACAACACCAAGCCCTGTCACACTAATAGCGGACGTTGCAGTAAACAAAGCATCCGTTATCGACAGGCCCGTAACAGAAAAAACTGGCAAGGTTAGCAATACCGCAGAAGGCAGTAAAACACCGAGAAAACTGAGCAATATAATTCGCGGTTCGTTGCCTTTCGCTTTCTCTTGTTTACCATCTGGTGCGTAAAAAACACCTTTCTGATGAAAATACGTCATAGCGATTTTAATTTATTTGCGAGCGCATCTTGAGGGCCGACCACAATAATTAGGTCACCAATTTCTAGTGTGGTATTAAGGTCAGGTGCCTTGGTAATTTCTGGGCCCCGTTTAAACCCTAGCACTTGCACGCCATCGACTTTGCACAGAGCCAAATCACTTAGTGTCTTACCCATCCAACGAGAGCCAATCACAAACTCCGTCATAGCTAAGCCACTGCCTAATGGGTGGAACTCAAGAACCCGTTTATCGAGCATTTTACGCGCGACACGTATCCCCATGTCACGCTCAGGCATGATAATGTGGTCTGCGCCAATTTTTTGCAGAACACGAGCTTGGAAGCGGTCGTTGGCTTTAACCCATACTGACTTTACTCCCGCCTCTTTAGCAATCAATGTCGCAAGAATACTGGCATTGACATCCGCTCCGATGGCAATCATCACCATGTCGTAATCATCAAGTTTGAGCTCAGCAACCGTCTCTTCGTGAGTACAGTTAGCCACAACCGCCTGACTAACAAAACTGGCGGCTTCTTTAACTCTGTCTTCGTTGATGTCAACGGCTAAAACTTGAGCGCCTGAATCTTGTAACTCTTTACACACTGCCAAACCAAATCGGCCAAGACCAATAACGGCGAATTGCTTATCACCTGTTTTCATTTGTGCCCCATCTTATGCATTCATTAGCAAGCAAAAAAGTTTGCGCCCATTCCTTACCTTGTGCAAACCTGCGGACAGATAATTGACAAAAGCTTAACGCACCTTGATTCACTTTACGTGTTAAGCGTATGACACTGATTAACTTTTTTCCTCATTACCGAATAGAAACCGTCGCGATGGCTACATAATTGGATGCCTTAAAACGCAAAAAGCCGCAAGAATGCGGCTTTTAGATCATGGGATAAACTGGCTATTTTGATTCGCGCTTATCGCGCGGTTTACGTTTATTCTTAGGCACGTAATTTAAAATTGAAATTGGTACTGGCTTTCTTGGCGCAAAACCTTCAATTTCCACTCGCTCTAGCAAGTACCCTAAACGACTTTCAATCATGCAGAGGTTCTTAAAGTCGTCTTTTGAAACCAGTGATATCGCCTCACCTTTCGCGCCAGCACGACCTGTACGACCAATACGATGTACATACTCATCCGCTGGGTAAGGTAAATCGTAGTTGATGACAACTGGCAGATTATCAATATCAATACCGCGCGCAGCAACGCCGGTTGCGACTAAGTACTGGATTTCACCCGCTTTAAACTTTTCTATTAATTCCTGGCGAACACGCTGATTACGGCCACTGTGGAATGCTTCTGCCACAATGCCACGTTTCTCAAGTTGGCTTACCAGTTTGGCTGCGCCGTGTTTAGTTTCAATAAATACCAGTACTTGCGACCAGTCATTTTCTTTAAGCAAGTGACTTAACAGCGACGACTTCATGTCTTTATCGACGGTCGTGATCCACTGTTTAATATTTGATTTTGAGGCACTGTGCTTTGCAATCGTGATCTCTTCAGGATCAATAATCGCATTTTTCGCCAAGTCACGAACAGGGTTAGATAACGTTGCTGAGAACAGCAAACTTTGCACATGTTCTGGCATACAGTCGACGATTTTGTCGATCGCATCGATGAATCCCATATCCAACATTTTGTCGGCTTCATCAAGCACTAGCATTTCCACTTCATCAAAGTGAATCGCGCGTTGACCGTACAGATCAATCAAGCGCCCAGGCGTGCTTACCACAATATCGACACCCTCGATCAAGGCTTGTTTTTGTGGTGCATAATCCACACCACCAAACATCGCCATTGAGCGTAATGGTAAGTTTTTACCATAAGCTTCAATACTTTGATGAACCTGAAGCGCCAGTTCGCGTGTTGGCGTTAGGATAATCGCACGAGCGCGTTTTTTATGTTGCGTTTCGCCTCGACTAAGCTTTTCTAAGATTGGCAGAACAAAACTGGCCGTTTTACCTGTGCCCGTTTGCGCTGCTGCAATTAAATTGCGGCCACGCAATACGATTGGAATGGCTTTTTGTTGGATAGAAGTGGGTTTTTCATAACCTAGCGCTTTTACTGCATCAGCAATCGATGCGCTTAAACCAAGCTTAGAAAATGGCATAGAAAGGTCTCAACAGAGGAAATGGGCGCGTAGTGTATCAGAATCCCCGTGAAGTAACAGAAGGATTCATGCGCGAAAAACTAGGAACATGACACAATCTTAGCCCATGAAATTGGGCTGCAAACCTTTTTCTAATTTTTTCCTCACTTTGTAGGAAACATCATTAAGCGTGATTTTCCCCGTGTTGTGGCGATCGATACCTGCATTCTGTCGATAGGCTATTGAGCCTTGTCTGAACAAAACGAAAGACAGCGGTTTACCAATCGCAGCAGGGTAGAGAATGGCCATGTAAGCATCTTCTAAGCTATTAATTTTATTTCGATAGGGCCAATAGTACGCTTTCACATAGTCAAGTTGTTCAAGCGCGCTCATTCTCGCAAGAGTCTTTGTGTTCACTCCTAATGATTCTGCGGTAGAGGGCATAAATTGAATTAACCCTGTAGCCCCGCTTCCGGAACCATTTTTGATGCTTGGACTGAAAGTTTCAGCAGTTTCAAATGCCATGCACGCCATAAGATGATTAGGATTGATCTTTAGCTCTTTACTAATACGAATGACTTTAGATTTGAACTCTGGAGAAACTTTACCTCCCCACGCGACCGCGTTCTCGGGATCTGCAATCGAAGAGACCGTTGATGCGTCATGTTCTTCGACAATTTTAGAAAGTAGAGGAAGCGTTTGGCGTAGTCGATGGCTCGAACTCACCAAGCGAATTGATTTGGTAAGAAACTTGTCTTTTTTTTGATGTAGTTTTTGGAACTTTACTAACTTATACAGTTGCTTATAAACCGTTTTCACAACGAAGCCGGATGTAGGGAACACTCCCAGAATGTAATCCATTTCCTACAAATTTAATATAAATATCAGCAACAGGAATCCTGGATGTGATCAATGTCACCATAAAAATTCTCAAATTCGATACACGCCGATGTAAGTGGTCAATGTGTCTCCAACACGCTAGAAGTAAAAGTAAAGAGGCATTAAAAAGGTCTTACCAATTTTTTGGTAAGACCTAAGTTTACTGATTCTCGGATAAGCGAATGTATATTCTTACAGTTCAGCTTCCCGAACCAGTTCTGCAAGCGTCGACAAACGCTGCTCACTTTGTTTAACGTAAGGATTATTCGTATCCCAAGCATATCCAGCCAAAATCGCACTAATCATCTGTTTAATACGTGGGTTCGGGTTTTGATAGAAAATCACATCTTGCAACGTGCCGTTGTACCAGCCTTCCACATAAGTGCGGAATGTGTTCACTCCCACCATTAAGCGTTGCGAGTACTCTTCTTGCCAATCAACCTTTTCACCATTCAGCTGACGAACCAAGCAGTCCGCTGCAAACTCTGCCGATTTCATGGCGATAGTGACACCCGATGAAAATACAGGATCAAGAAACTCACCAGCATTACCAAGCAACGCGTAGTGCTCTGTCGCTAAACGTTTGACGTTAGCAGAATAGCCACCCAACTCGCCTGCTGGATTCGGGTAATTCGCGTTTCGCAATAAAGCAGCCAAACCCGGCTCTTCATTGGCTAACTGCTGCAACGCTGCAATCTTATCTTCTGGGTATTGTTCGAAAAATTCTGGCTCACCCACCACACCAAACGAACAGGTACCATTAGAGAATGGGATTAGCCAGTACCATACGTCGTGATTTTCAGGATGAACTGAAATTAAAATTTTGTTGCGATCGTATTCCGGCTCTTGGGGAGAGATATGATCTTCGATATGGGTAAAGATCGCTTTTCTAGGCGGAAGACAAGAAGGTTCTTCTAGCTCCAACAAGCGTGGCAAAACACGCCCAAAGCCACTGGCATCCAACACAAAATCTGCTTCGATTTGATAAGCCTTCTTATTTGAGTCGAGCACTTCTAATCGAGACTTTTTCCCTTCAAACACTAGATTGAGCAGTTCATGCTGATAGCGAATCTCTACGCCTTGCTCTTCAGCGCTATCTGCCAATACTTTATCAAAGCTGGCACGTTGAACCTGAAACGTCGTGCCCGGTCCTGGCGTGTATTTGTTTGTAAAGTCGAACTGGGTGTATACGCCATTACGACGAAATGCAGCACCATCTTTATACTGGAAGCCAAACTGCTTTACTGCATTGGTCATTCCTGCTTGTTCAACAACTTCCATACATGCAGGGAGCAGGCTTTCTCCTATGGAAAAGCGTGGAAAAGTCGCTTTTTCTAAGACAACAACATCTATGCCACGCGATTTTAATAACGCAGAAACGGTTGAACCTGATGGCCCCGCTCCTACGACAACAACTTGCTTGAGCTCTGTTTTCATTCTGAATTTAGTTTGCTTGTAGTTTTAATAAGGTATGACCAAGGCCAATATTGTCGGTTCTTTCAACGACAGATAAACCTGCCGCTTCGACAATTTCTAAGAAATCATCACTGCGATAAAAGCGACTATTACCGTTAGCTAAACAGGTAAAATAAAGAGAAGTGGCATTAAGGCTATAGGAAGCTCCCGCGTATTTTTGAGCATCCCAAAACAGCTCCAATACGTAAATAGTATCTCCCTTCGTTAACTGGGCTTTAACTTTTTTAAGGATATTGAGGATCTCAATTGGGGAAAAGCAATCCAAGAACTGGCTCATCCACCATACGTCAGCGTGTCCAGGCAATGTTTGTGCTTTATCCAGCATGTTTGCAGGGTATGGACGTACACGCTCGACGAACTGGTTTTCTGAAACATTCTTCATCGCTACTTCTAATTGCTGTGGTAAATCAACAATCGTCACTTGAACGTCAGGGTCATGTTTACAACACTGAATCGCCCATTTTCCCGTATTTCCGCCAATATCCACAAGATGCTTTGGCTTGCTTGCAAATACTTCTTTAAGCAGAAGTGGGAACGAGCGATCCGAATAGAAATGATCGAACTTAAACCAGCTCTGTTTGGCTTGTTCTGGTAACGTCGATAGACCTTGATAAATGGTCTCCCAATTGCCCAACTCTTTCAAACCTGACGGTTTACCTTCTTGAATTGCTTCCGTCAAATGCATCATCGCGGCGTAACAAACATCTGCCGTAAAATCCATGTTTGCATTCGTCATACCATCATGAAGAAGGTAAAAACCAAGGTTTGCAAGCGAATAGTTAGGTCGTTCCCATAAAACAATATGCGCACTAATCGCCATATCCAACAGTACTTTAACACCATATTCTGATACTCCCGTTTTCTCGGCAATATCTGTGGCACTCATGCCTTGAGCGCCAGCGCTGTCTAAAACGGCTAAAATACCTAAATCTCGAAGCGTTTTGGCGGTCTGGAACACGATTGGTGCAAAAGATAACTTCTGAGCTTCTGTCTTCGCTTCAAAAGCATTAAAAGGGTCATTATTTTGATTTAACACGGAAAAACCTAACTGCAATTAATAGTTTTATTGTTGAGATTGATTGCCCAACAATGCAATAGCTCGCTGAATATCAACATTCAAGTTGTTTACCCAACGATTGTAATTGCGGTGGATTTTGCCATCACTTGCTTTGAGATTTACTGAGTTGAGATAAATAATTGAGTAATATTTATTATTGTATGGGATTTTTACTTCTGCAGAGTGTTTACGAACGTGGATTTTTGCAATAAGAACACCAGGGCTTACTTCTTCGATCGTCCAGCCTCGGTTAGTTGCTGATTGCACTATGGCCATTTTTACTTGTTTATTTTGAAGATCATAAGCAACTGGAGTATCCTCCACATTCATTACAGGTTGTACTCGTCCACAACCAACAAGAAGCAAAGTTAATAATAACGAGACATACAGCTTAAAACGCGACATGATAATTTCCTTTTTATTGTGAATTTGGGTCAACCCCAATTTGTATCGAGCTGTAAAATAAACAATTTAACCCAATATGCCAAACTCGAAGATCAACATTTCGTTCAATATTGATGCGTGGACAGCGAATTCATTCGGTTTATCCGAATCCAATGAATGGAAACAATGGGCAACAGAGATAAAATGGCCAGAAGATGGCAAAATCAATGTTGCAAATATTCCTGCGATGATGCGCAGAAGAATGAGCCCACTCAGTAAACTGGCGGTACAAACTGCAATCGAAATGCTTAATCAACATCAAGTTGATTACCTTGTATTTTCAAGCCGTCATGGTGAACTGCATCGCAGCGTCGCACTAGTTGAAGATATAATTAATGGAGAAGAGGCGTCTCCGATGGCTTTTTCTCAATCGGTGCACAATACCGCCGCAGGGCTTGCCACTATCGCAACTAAACAACCCATTCCCCTAACTTCTATCGCTGCGGCAGAAAACACATTCCAAAGCGCAATATTAGAAGCATGGCTGTTTTTGTCCGACAATCCTGACAAAAAAGTACTGCTTGTTGATTTTGATGAGCCTATGCCTGACTCTTATTTAGAATATGAAAACCAACAATACCAAGGGTTTGGACTTGGCTTAATACTTTCTCATGGAGACAAGTTCGCGATACAAAGCTCCATAAACGCAGAACGTTCCGGTCATCCTCTTCCTCAAGGTTTAGTATTTTTGCAACAATACTTGTTAGATAAAAGCCAGTGGACTATTTTCGCTCCGCAACAAGCTTGGGAATGGCACAAAAAATGACTCGCTTAAATCAGTATTGGCGTGTGCTAGCAACAGGCTTTTGTTTTTCAGTATTTGGGTTAGGTGGTTTAGTACTGAGTTTCATTGTTATTCCGACCATTCGTATTTTTGTTTCAGACCAAACGGAACGCGAATATAAAGTTCAGGGTGCGATTCGATATTCATTCAACACATTTTGTAAATTGATGAAGTTGAGTGGCGCAATCGATTATCAAATTATTGGTGCCGATATTCTTCAACAAGATCGTAATTGTTTAATTGTTGCCAACCACCCTAGTTTAATCGATTACGTTCTCATTGCTTCACAATTAAATCGCTGCGACTGTTTAGTAAAATCGGCAATATGGTCGAATCCTTTTATGAAGCACATCGTAAAAGCAGCCGGATATATTCCCAATGAAGCACCGGATGATTTATTAGCACTTTGTGATGAACGATTTAACAAAGGCAACGTGTTGCTTATATTTCCTGAAGGAACAAGAACAACACCAGGTGTAGAGCCGAAATTACAACGCGGTGCAGCACAAATTGCGGTAAGAACAGAACGAGATTTAAGAGTTGTCCATATTACGGTAACGCCAAGTTTCCTCACAAAAGAGAAAAAATGGTATCAAGTACCGGCAACAAAGCCCTTTTTCAGGGTTGAAGTTAAGGATAAAGTTGAGATTACCCCCTTTATAAAGCAAACTACGTCGCCGACAATAGCGGCGCGACGCTTACAACAGCACCTAGCTGAAAACATTTTTCCAGAAAACTTTTATTAATAAGCAGGTCCCAGTGGAACAGTTACACAACGACATTAAGCAACTTATTATTGATGCTTTAAACCTTGAAGATTTAACCGTAGATGATATTGAAACGGATGCACCACTTTTTGGTGATGGACTTGGCTTAGATTCTATCGACGCGCTTGAGCTTGGACTCGCAATAAAAAAACAATACAACATCGTTATTGATGCCGACGACTCAAATACGCGCGAACACTTTGCGTCTGTAGCAAATCTAGCGAAATACGTTTCTTCTCAAACTAATGAATAAGTTGTAGGTATATTCATGACTGATGTAAATAAAGATCAAGTATTTAAACAAGTTAAAGATGCGCTTGTTGAGCTGTTCGAAATTGATGCAGCCGACATTCAATCAGATGCGCACTTATACCAAGATCTCGATCTTGATAGCATTGACGCCGTTGATTTGGTCGTACACCTACAGAATGTCACTGGCAAAAAAATCAAGCCAGCAGAGTTTAGTGCAGTAAGAACCGTTGACGATGTGGTTAACGCTGTCACTGAGTTATTGAAGGAAAGTTAATGCGCCAATTGCTGACTGGTCTGTCTGCAATTGTACTGTTTGCCTACCCCTTCGCCGTCTATTTCGGTATAGATAAATTTGGCTTGAACTTAGTTGGGGGCTTGTTAATTGCTGCGTTACTTTTGCGTGTTTTCGTCGCAAATAAGACCCCACTAAAAGAGTTTAAGTTCTTGGCGCTCGTTACGGGCGCTGTTGGCATTGTTCTAATTACGCTTGGCATGGTGTTTAAACAACATGGGTGGCTTCAGTTTTACCCTGTCGTTGTCAATGTATGTATGCTGTGTGTATTTGGACTGAGCTTAAAACAGCCGCAATCGATCATAGAGAGGCTTGCTCGCTTGCAAGAACCCGACCTTCCGGCTAGTGGCGTGGCTTACACTCGCAAAGTGACGATGGTTTGGTGCACCTTTTTTACGCTCAACGCTGCCGTTGCACTCTATACCTGTTTCCTACCAGTAAAAATATGGACGCTTTATAACGGCCTCATCAGCTACTTACTTGCTGGTGGCTTGTTCGCTGGAGAATGGATCGTGCGTCAATTTGTTCGAAAGGAACACTAATCGTATGAATACAACGTATTCGAGCTTTACCTCCCTAGCGACCTTGTTCATCGCGGAGAGGTCTGAGCAATCCCCAGTCTCTTACGATCGCGATACGGTTATCACGTGGGGTGATTTCCAACAGCACGTCGCAACACTTACTCAACAGCTAGAAACCCAACCAACGCAAAACATTGCGTTGTGTTTTGGCAACAGCTACCTGTTTGCCGTTGGCTTTTTTGCTTGTTGTTATGCAGGAAAATCCATTGTATTACCTGGTAATTACCAACCAGAAGCACTCAAAGAGCTCAGTGAGCACTACGATTTGTTGCTGCATGATGCCGATGTCTCGGCTCCAGAACTCGTGAGCTCGCTTTTGATCGAAGCTCAATCATTGCTAGAAACCACCGTGATTAGCGAGCCAGAGGCCAAACAACCTTATTTTTGGCGTGAATTAAACCTGGCAGAAATACCAGTAACGCTATTTACTTCGGGTTCAAGCGGCACACCAAAAGCCATTGCAAAAACGCTGAAACAGCTCGATATCGAAGTTGCTATTCTAGATAACCTGTGGGGCGACACGGTTGCCAGCACACGCGTTGAAAGCACCGTTTCTCATCAACACATTTACGGCTTGCTGTTCCGCGTATTGTGGCCTTTGTGCTCCGCACGTCCATTTTCAGCACACGACCTTGAGTTCCCAGAGCAAATTGTCCATCACGCTGATGCTGACACCACGCTAGTAAGCAGCCCTGCGTTACTAAAACGACTCAGTGAAGAGCACAATCCGGTTGCGATTCGGTGCGTATTTTCTTCTGGTGGTCCCTTGCCAAACCAAGCCGCGCAGCACAGCCAGTTGTTGTTTGGGTCACTTCCTATTGAAGTTTTTGGCAGCACAGAAACCGGCGGCATCGCTTACCGTCAGCAGCACGAAGCCAGTACTCCCTGGACGTTATTCCCTGGTATTGAAGCCGAGCTTAACCATGAAAATTGTTTAAAGCTCCGCTCGCCACACATTGATGAAAACACTTGGTACCAAACTGCGGATGAATGCTATTTCCATGATAGTATTTCTTTTGAATTGCGTGGACGCACTGACCGAATCGTCAAAGTCGAAGAAAAGCGTATTTCCCTTGTCGAAGTGGAAAAACGTTTAGAGCAATTGCCGTGGGTTCAAGAAAGCGTGGTGATCCCAATGGAAGAATCTGGTCGCCTCACGTTAGTCTCGATCATCGTACTTAACGATCAAGGCAGCGATGTGCTTAATGAACTTGGTAAAGGCAAATTTTGGCTTGAGCTTCGCAAGGCACTGCGCAATTGGCTAGAACCGATCGCTATCCCGAGAAAATTCCGAGTGGTCGACGAAATTCCATTGAACAGCCAAGGCAAACGCCAAGTTGCTGAAATTGAAAAACTATTCCAATAAAGCTAGTAACATGGAAAAAAGAAAACCAACTATTCAGAATATTGAAGTGAGTGACCATACCGCGGAGCTGTCGCTGCGAGTGGATGCTGACACCTTAGATTTCCAAGGTCATTTCAATCACTTCCCTCTTTTACCCGGCGTCACTCAAATTGATTGGGCGCTGTTCTACGCCGTTCAATATTTGAATACTCCCAAGGTATTTAAAGGAATGGAAGTCATCAAATTTCAAGAGCCGATTCTGCCAAACGCCGACGTTTGCCTCTCACTATCTTGGGACAATGAGCGCGAGAAATTGACCTTTAAGTACACATCGACAAACGGTGAAACCTTGGTGACTCACTCGTCAGGAAAAATGAAACTGGGTGAGTCACGTGAGTGATTATCGCCCCTGCTTTTTAATTCCTTGCTACAACCACGGCAGCACAATTGCAGACGTGGTTGCGTCGTTATCCTCTTTCGCTTTGCCAGTGCTGGCCGTTGACGACGGCAGCAATGAAGACACCAAACAAGCGCTTTCTGCTTTGAGCAAGCAAGGACTGATAAAACTGATTAGTTTGAGAGAAAACCAAGGCAAAGGTGGCGCTGTGATGGCAGGCCTACATCAAGCTCACCAACTTGGTTTTACGCACGCCATTCAAATCGACGCAGACGGTCAACACGACCTAGAAGCATTGCCGAAATTGCTCAGCGCCAGCGAAACAAAACCAGATAACCTGATTTCGGGCCAACCGATATACGACGAGAGCGTACCTAAATCCCGTTTGTATGGTCGCTACGCTACGCACGTGTGGGTGTGGATAGAAACCTTGTCACTGTCTATCAAAGACAGCATGTGCGGTTTTCGCGCCTACCCAGTGGCGAAAACGGTCGCCGTGTTGAACAAGTACAGTATCGGCAAACGCATGGATTTTGATATCGAAATTCTAGTGCGAATGTACTGGGAAGGCGTCGACATTGATTTTGTTCCAACGCGCGTGATCTACCCTGAAGGTGGCATTTCCCACTTCGACGCATTGTGGGATAACGTCAAGATAAGCTGGATGCACACTCGCCTATTTTTTGGCATGTTGCCGCGCATTCCTTCGCTACTCGCCAGAAAGCGCCAAAACACAGATGACAGTAATGCCCACTGGTCGAAACGAAAAGAACAAGGCACGATTTTAGGCATCAAAACCTTACTCGCGGTTTACCGCTTGTTCGGCAGAAAAGCGTTTGACCTGATTTTAAAATTAGTCATGCGCTACTACCACTTCACGGGTAAATCTGCCCGTGAAGCGTCTGAGATTTACCTGCAAAACTTGCAGTACTACGCAACGCAGCAGAGCATCGCACTACCAAAACAGTTGGACAGCTATCATCATCTGCTTTCTTTTGGGCGAACCATGCTCGACAAACTGGCAGCATGGCAAGGTGACTTTAACGTCGATAACCTAACCATTCACGGCCAGCATCATTTCGAAGAGATGGCGCAGAAAAAACAAGGCGTGCTCATTTTAGGCTCGCACCTTGGCAATATCGAACTCTGCCGTGCGCTTGGTCGTCGACACTCTCATGTCAAAATCAATGCCTTGGTATTTACCCAACACGCTGAACAATTTAATGCGGTAATGAAGGCGGTAAACCCAAATTCGGAACTGAATCTGATTCAAGTCAGCTCAATGGGACCAGACACCGCGATTCTGCTTCAACAAAAAATCGAGCAAGGCGAATGGGTGGTGATCGTTGGCGATCGCACTTCCACCAGCAAAGAAAATCGTGTCGTTTGGGCAGATTTTCTTGGTAAACCTGCACCATTCCCGCAAGGCCCATTCATGCTAGCCTCGGTATTAAAAGCGCCGGTTTACTTACTCTTCGGCCTACGCGACGATGAAGCGAACACTCCGCATTTTAATGTGTACTTTGAACACTTTAGTGACCAAGTCACGCTACCACGCAAGGAGCGTCAGCAGGCACTAGAACGCGTTGTTCAACAGTACGCACAAAGATTAGAACACCACACACTGCAAGCGCCGTTACAGTGGTACAACTTTTTTAACTTCTGGACTTTAAGTAATCAGCCACATGACAAACAACAATAATCACAACATCACTTTTGGTGCCCAATCTTTAACCATCGAAGATGTCGTTGCCATTGCTCAAGGTGCAAAGGCACACATGAACACCTCGCCAGAATTTACCGCGAAAATTGATCGTGGCGTGGCGTTTCTGGAACGATTACTGAAGGAAGAAGGCGTTATTTACGGCGTGACCACGGGTTACGGCGATTCATGTACTGTGGCGATTCCACCCGCTCTTGTGGATGAACTTCCGTTGCACCTTACACGCTTCCATGGTTGTGGCTTAGGTCAAATCCTTTCTCATGAGCAAGCTCGTGCGGTGTTGGCAACACGTTTATGTTCATTGTCGCAAGGCGTATCTGGCGTGTCTCACGATCTGTTGAACCAAATCGTTACGCTTATCAACCACGACATTGCGCCGCGTATTCCACAAGAGGGCTCGGTGGGCGCAAGTGGCGATTTAACGCCTCTGTCGTACCTAGCGGCGACCTTGATTGGCGAGCGTGAAGTGCTTTACAAAGGTGATGTGCGACCAACACAAGAAGTGTTTGCAGAGCTGGGCATTGAGCCAATTCGCCTAAAACCAAAAGAAGGTTTGGCGTTAATGAACGGTACATCCGTGATGACGGCCCTCGCCTGTCTTGCCTACAAACGCGCAGAATACCTAGCGCAGCTGTGCACCAAGATTACCGCAATGGTCTCTGTGGGTATGCAAGGTAACGATTTCCACTTTGATGAAGCGTTGTTTGCGGTAAAACCTCACCCTGGTCAACAGCAAGTTGCGGCTTGGCTGCGTGATGATCTCAATGCTGAGCGTCCGCCACGCAATAGCGACCGACTGCAAGATCGCTACTCGCTGCGTTGTGCACCACACGTAATTGGCATGGTGCAAGACTCACTGCCTTGGCTACGTCAATTGATTGAGAATGAACTAAATAGTGCCAACGACAATCCAATTATCGATGGCGACAACGAGCGCGTTCTGCACGGCGGTCACTTCTACGGTGGTCATATCGCAATGGCGATGGATACGTTGAAAGTGAACATTGCCAACTTAGCTGATTTGCTGGACCGTCAGATGGCGCAACTGATGGATTACAAGTTCAATAACGGCCTGCCGTTTAACTTAACCGGTGCAGAAGGCGAGCGTAAACCGATCAACCACGGCTTTAAAGCGGTTCAGATTGGTATCTCAGCTTGGACGGCAGAAGCGTTGAAAAACACCATGCCAGCGAGCGTTTTTTCTCGCTCAACCGAGTGTCACAACCAAGACAAAGTGAGCATGGGCACCATTGCGGCTCGTGATTGCTTACGCGTACTTGAGTTAACAGAGCAAGTTGCTGCGGCTTCACTCCTAGCAAGCGTTCAAGCGGTTGAGATTCGTCGCCGTCATAACGAATTGGACGAACACCACATGAGTCAGAGTTTGCGAGTAATTCGTGACGCCGTACTGAGCGAGTTTGAATTTGTGATTGAAGATCGCCCATTGGAACAAGATTTGCGTCATTTCATTGAACGCATTCAGCAACGTCATTGGCCACTCTACGTGGAGGTATAATGCAAGAGCAGGTTCTCTACCCATTAGAAGCGGAGGTGACTATGGTCACCTCTTTTCAAGATGCTGACCCGATGGGCGTGATTTATCACGGCAACTTCTTTCGATATTTTGAAGAAGCGCGTCGTGTGCTGATGGAGAAGATCCAATACAGCTATCGCGATATGCAAGACTCTGGGTACATGTGGCCGATCATCGACACGCGCGTTAAATACGTCAAGGCGATTCCGTTTAATCACACCATTCGTATTACCGCGCAACTCACTGAGTGGGAAAACCGCTTGCGTGTGGATTACGTGATTTACGACGCCGAAACGAATCAACGTATGTGCAAAGCGCATACAACGCAAGTCGCCGTATCCATTGAAAAGCAAGAGATGTGCTTTGTGTCTCCAGCAGTCTTTTTAGATAAAGTAGAGCAATGGCACAACCATGGGAGCCTGAACTAATGCAAAAGTGGTTACTCTCTTTTTTGTTGATATTTTCTGTTCCAGCACTGGCCACACCGACCGCAAACGTAACGGATTTGGCATCGCTTCAACAGCAGTTGTCTCAGCATGAAATCGTACGCGGAGATTTTACGCAGCAGCGTCATCTGGAAATGTTTAGTCAACCTTTAACCTCTAAAGGTCAGTTCACACTGAGCAAAACACATGGCTTGTTGTGGCAACAAACTGAACCTTTCGCAGTCAATTTGGTATTGACGGAAAACAAACTTCGTCAGACTTTTGCCGACCAAGCTCCGAAAACGATCTCTGCACAAGAAAACCCAATGGCGTTCTACTTTAGCCATGTGTTTTTATCCGTGTTCCACGGGGATACTTCTGCACTGCAAGAACAATTCACACTCGATTTTTCAGTTGAGAACAATCAATGGCAGCTCGTTTTAGTGCCAAAACAGTCGCCATTAAATGCGGTGTTTCAATCCATCACTCTTTCCGGTAAAACGCACATTGATCGCCTAACCCTACAAGAGCTGCGTGGCGATAAGACCGAAATCACGTTTACAAACCAGACCTCTCTACCTCAGGAACTCACGGATGCCGAAGACGCTCAATTCCGTTTCTAAACTCAGTCTCGGCACTCATACCTTTGCTCTGGTTTGGCTCAATCTCGTTGTTTTAGCGGGCGCGTTGCTACTCAAACAATGGGTTTGGAGTGCAGAATCTCCGATTGAGACCAACATTTTAAAACTGCTGCCGAAGAACCAACAAAACCCGGTGGCTGAGCAAGCCTTTGAGTCGGTCTCGGCAAGTATGAGCGACAAAGTCATTTTCGTGATCACAGCGCCGGACAAAAATGCCCTTTTTGCAGCGGCCGCTGAATTTGATAAGGGGTTACGCCAAAGTAATCATTTTCGCGATGTGGTAGGAAAAATCTCACCTCAAGAACAGCAAGCTTGGGCGAGTTACTACTTTAAGCACCGTTTCCAATTGCTGACGCCTGAACAACGAGAGCGTTTAAGCAAAAATCCAGAGCAGCAAGTGCAGCATGTAATTCAGTCTCTGTACAACCCGTTTTCTGGAGTGACCGGGCAAGAGTTACAAAATGACCCTTTCTTGTTATTTCGTGATTATTTAAGCCAAGTTACCCAGCAATCTTCCTCTTTCCGGTTGGATAACGGCTATCTATCCGTCGAAAAAGACGGTGCTCAATACTTGCTTATTACTGCTGAGCTAAAAGACTCGCCTTATAGCCTAACTGGGCAGCTTGCAGTCCCTGATATTCAAGCGCTAGAACAAAGCGTCGCTCAGAAATATGGCGCTGAAGTCGCACATACTGGCGTTCTATTTTACGCCGACTTTGGTACGCAAAGTGCCAAATCGGAGATCAGTACCATCGGTGTGTTCTCTCTGCTCGGTATCATTGCATTGTTCGTGTTGGTCTTTCGTAGTGTGATGCCACTGTCTCTGGCACTGCTTTCCATCACCATTGGTTTGCTCGTTGCGTTGTCCGTTACGACGTGGATTTTTGGAAAAGTCCATCTGTTCAGCTTAGTGTTTGGCGCAAGTTTAATCGGCGTGTCTATCGACTACGCATTCCACTACCTAACCGAACGCCTTGCGGCGGGAAATGAATGGGATAGCGAGCAAGGGTTAAAGCATATTTTCATAGCGATCACACTTGGCTTAATCACCAGTTTGATCGGCTATTTGGGCATGTTAGTGGCACCGTTTCCTGGTTTGCAGCAGCTTGCGCTGTTTTCATCCATTGGTCTGATTACCGCTTACATCACCGTGGTGGCTTGGTATCCGGTACTGGCTCGTAACCCATCGCGCTCCATTTCGAATTTACCGGGACAATCACTGTTGGCGAAATGGTTAACGCTTTGGAATCAACCTCGAATTAAAGTCGGATTACCGATGTTATGTGTGGTTGCGAGTGGCTTTTTCTTGCTGCAATTGAACTACGATGACGACATTCGTCTGCTGCAAACGATGCCGAAGGATCTCAAGCAACAAGAAACCTTGATTACGACGCTCAGTGGCATGCAATCTTCACAGCAAATGTTGGTCGTTACCGCCGACGATGACGAAAACCTAATGAAAAAGCTGGAGTCTTTGACGCCAACTTTAGAAGCGTGGAAAGCGGACAGCACCATCGAAAGCTACCAGAGTCTGAGCCGCTACTTGAGCTCAGTGGAACGTCAGCAACAAGACTATCAATTGATTCGCGATCTTTACGCGACACAATCCAGCCCACTTGCTTCCGGGCTGGGCTTAAGTAAAAAGCCCAAAATGGACGCCGACTTTATCCCTGTTACGGTTGAACAGTACTTGCAAAACCCGGTATCAGCGCCTGTACGTTTTCTTCATTTGGGTAAAATTAAAGAAAAATCAGCAACGGTTGTGGTGTTAAACCAATTGCAAGACTCCGCTGTTGTTAAGGCATTTGCCAAATCACAGTCTGATGTTGTCTACTTAAACAAAGCTGAAGAAATATCCGCCCTATTTGGTGAATACCGAATCAAAATCATGGAGCTATTGGCAGCCGCCGGTGCTTTGATCTTTCTGGTATTAATCAAGCGGTACGGTCTGCAACACAGTTGGCGAGTTTTACTGCCATCATTGATTGCTTGCGCCTGCGGTCTGGCAACTGCTGTCGCGATGGGAACAACATTAAACCTGTTCAACTTGCTTGGCTTGGTGCTCATTCTTGGTATCGGGATCGATTACACTCTGTTCTTTGCCGAGAAAGCCCGCAGTGTGAGTACACTATTGGCGATCACCCTTTCGGCAATGACCACTGTGTTGTCATTTGGGTTGCTGTCACTCAGCCAAACTCACGCGATTCACAGTTTCGGCATTACGGTATTAAGTGGTATTTTGGTCGCTTGGCTGCTCTCTCCGATTGCAATTAAAACAGAGGAAACGACGTCATGATTTTCAATCACGCCTTTCGCTACGCGACGTTCATCACACTGAGTCTGTTATTAAGTGCATGCAGCTTGGTACCTCACCAATCGACGCCTCAGGTCGACATTGACGAGCACACCCAAGTTAGCTTACCCACTCCCGCAAGCTTGGGCTATCAGTTGTCTGCCAGTCAGTTAATTACGGCTTCTTGGGCAATAGATGGTAAAACCACATCTGAGCAACTTCCGGTACAACTGCAAGTGACCAACAACGAAGTGGTGCTGGCAGGCTTCTCATCCTGGGGGACAAGAGTACTCTCACTGTCTTACGATGGAGAACAAATTCAAACCGAAGTGCTCAACGGTTTACAAGGTTCGCTACCGCAGCCAGAACAGGTATTATTTAACCTGATGATCACGCTCTGGCCGAGTTCCGCTTGGGAAGGATCGTTAAATGAGGTAAGGTGGCGAATTATTGATAAAAATAATTCTCGCGCCATCTTTGATAGCGACGGTGAAAAGATCATTGAGATTCAATACAGCTCTTCTAACAAGTTAGATGGTAAGATTGATTTTCACCACCTCAAGCATCAGTTTTCAATTTCTATTCAAACACTGCAACATCAGATTAATTAAGAACAATTTAGAATAACAATATGCCTATTCGCTCTTCTCAACCTTTGTATATTCAGGCCTGTGGCTTTCACTCTGCCATGGGACAAGATGATGCGCTCATCCACCAGTGTTTATCAGGAGCGAAGCCATCCAACATGGTGGTTGACCAAGATATTTTAAATTCAGGCCGCCAAACAGTAATCGGTCGAATCGCACAGGCGTTACCGCAATTACCACCCGTACTCAGCCAGTTTGATACGAGAAACAACCGCCTCGCACTTTCGGCTTTGCAGCAAATCGAAGGCGACGTGCGTGACGCCATTGCTAAATATGGTCGTGACCGTATCGCAGTCGTGATCGGCACCAGCACATCTGGCATTTCAGATGGCGAAATCGCATTTGGTGAAAAGCTGGCAAAGGGTAATTTTCCTGCCGACTACCATTACACCAAACAAGAGCTTGGCAACTGCAGCGATTTTATTGCCGCCTACTTTGATTTGAGCGGCCCACATTACTCAGTTTCAACCGCCTGCTCTTCTAGTGGTCGTGTTTTTTTAACCGCGCAACGCCTGATTCGCTCTGGCATTGTTGATGCGGTCATTGTGGGTGGTGTGGATACCATTTGTCGCCTAACACTAAACGGCTTTAACGGTTTAGAAGCTCTATCCGATACCCTTTGTAAGCCGTTTGACCAACATCGCAACGGCATCAATATCGGTGAAGCAGCAGCATTAATGTTGCTAAGCAAAACACCTGCGCCCGTTGCTCTTCTCGGAGCTGGCGACAGCTCAGACGCACACCATATTTCCGCACCACATCCAGAAGGGTTAGGCGCAGAAGAAGCGATGAAAAAAGCGTTGGCCAATGCAGGACTTACAGCGCAAGACATTGGTTACATCAACGCACATGGCACAGCAACGCCGTTAAACGATGCGATGGAAAGCAAAGCCATTCATCGCTGCTTTGGAGACTCCGTTCCCGTAAGCTCGACAAAGCCACTTACCGGACACACATTAGGCGCAGCAAGTGCTACGGAAGCCGCGATTGCTTGGCATATTCTCAAGTACAACCTTGATTTGCCAATACAACACTGCGAAACCAAAGCAGACGATATCCATATATCGTTAGTTGAGACGCCAACCAAACTGGGTAACAAAGCGATTCTCAGCAACTCTTTTGCTTTTGGTGGCAATAACATTAGTCTTATTTTTGGTTACGCTCATGACTAAACTTCCTCCCATCGAACAACTTTTGCCACACGACAAACCAATGATCTTGGTTGATCGTGCTTTGGATGTTCAACAAGATACGATTCACTGCCAGGTTGATATCGCAGAACACAACCCGTTCTTCGACTCGACCTCTCAAACCGTGCCAGCTTACGTTGGCATTGAGTTTATGGCGCAATCTGTCGCGGCGTGGTCTGGTTACCACGCATTAATGAAAGAACAAGCGCCACCGATTGGCTTTTTGCTTGGTAGCCGTCGATACACGTCTGAATGCGATACGTTTTCTCGCGGACAGGTGCTCGATGTGTATGCTGAAAAAGTTATGGAAGATAACGGTATGGCGGTTTTTTCAGCCCGTATTGAGCTACAAGGAACTGTTGTAGCGACTTGCCAATTGAACGTTTACGTTCCATCAGAAGAAAAATTACAAGAAATGAAAATCAGGAGTCAACAATGACCCGACAAGTCCTCGTTACAGGTGCCAGCAAAGGCATCGGCAAAGCCATTGCCGTTCAATTAGCCAAAGATGGTTTCCAAGTCATTGTCCATTACATGGGCGATCAACAAGGCGCGCAAGACACCCTAAACACCATCGAACAGCATGGTGGTAGCGGTCGTCTTATCCAATTCGACATCAGTGACCGTGCAGATTGTCGTGAGAAGCTAGAAGCCGATATCGCCGAACACGGCGCTTACTATGGCGTCGTAAACAACGCTGGCATCACAAAAGATACCGCTTTCCCTGCGATGACCGAAGAAGAATGGGATGGTGTGATTCATACCAACTTAGATAGCTTCTACAACGTTCTTCACCCTTGTGTTATGCCAATGGTGCAAAAGCGCAAAGGCGGCCGAATTGTTACGCTTGCATCAATCTCTGGCCTAATGGGGAATCGTGGTCAAACTAACTACAGCGCAGCGAAAGCGGGCGTAATTGGTGCAACAAAATCACTCGCGCTTGAACTGGCAAAACGCAAAATCACCGTCAACTGCGTTGCTCCAGGGCTTATCGACACAGGCATGGTAGACGAACACGTGAAAGAACACGCGATGCCGCAAATTCCTTTGCGCCGCATGGGAGAGCCAGAAGAAGTTGCTGGTTTAGTCAGTTACCTTATGTCTGACATCGCAGGCTATGTAACTCGCCAAGTCATTTCGGTAAACGGAGGCCTAGTATGAGCCATCGAGTTGTTGTAACCGGAATGTCAGGCGTGACTGCGTTTGGTAACGATTGGCAATCTGTCGAACCAAAACTGCGTGACTGCCAGAACGCGACGCAATACATGCCTTCTTACGAACAGTATGATGGTTTGAACACCAAGCTCGCGGCACCAATTTTAGATTTTGAACTGCCAAAGCACTACAAGCGCAAGCAAGTACGCGGCATGGGGCGTGTTTCCAAATTGGCGACCGTCGCAACAGAAAACGCACTGAGCCAAGCAGGTTTGATTGGTAACGACGTACTCACCAATGGTCAAACGGGTATCGCATACGGCTCATCAACAGGCAGTACTGATGCAATCGGTGCATTTGGTGTCATGCTGAATGAGAAAACCACCAAAGCGATCACCGCAACGACTTACGTGCAGATGATGCCGCATACCACAGCAGTGAACGTTGGTCTATTTTTCGGTTTGAAAGGCCGAGTGATCCCAACCAGCAGTGCATGTACCTCTGGCAGCCAAGCAATCGGCTACGCCTACGAAGCGATCAAACATGGCTACCAAACGGTAATGGTTGCTGGTGGCGCTGAAGAATTGTGCCCAACGGAATCCGCTGTCTTCGATACCCTTTTTGCCACCAGTCTGAAGAATGAAGACCCGAAAAGCACACCAAGACCTTATGACTCCGATCGCGATGGTTTGGTGATTGGTGAAGGTGCGGGAACGCTAGTTCTGGAAGAGTACGAACACGCCGTCGCTCGTGGCGCGAAAATCTATGCAGAAATCATCGGTTTTGCCAGCAACTGTGATGCCGCACACGTCACTCAACCACAGATGGAAACCATGCAAATCTGTATGGAAATGGCTTTGCAAAACGCGGGCATTCCTGCGGAGAAGATCGACTATGTATCTGCTCACGGCACTGCCACCGACCGCGGTGATATTGCAGAAAGCAACGCAACAGCGAATGCTCTGGGCAAAGTGCCAATCAGTTCACTCAAGAGCTACTTTGGCCACACACTAGGCGCGTGTGGCGCAATTGAAGCGTGGCTAGGTTTAGAAATGATGCACACAGGCTGGTTCAACCCAACGCTCAACCTAGAAAACCTCGACGAGCAATGTGGCGATTTAGACTACATCGCCGGACAAGGCCGAGAACTGGACGTGAAATATTTGATGAGTAACAACTTCGCCTTTGGCGGCATCAACACCTCCATCATCTTTAAAAAGGTGTAATGCCCTTAGTAAATGCAAAAGCGCTGGTTAACCAGCGCTTTTTTGTTGGTGGCTATCCAGATTGCTAGAAATTGCAATGGCTAGAATGCCATTCAAAAGTTGTAGATAGAGTGGCAATTACAGCCAAAAACCTAAAAACGACAAAGCCCCGACAACTCAAAGAGTTATCGAGGCTTTTGAATAAATGGCACGCCCTATTGGATTCGAACCAATGACCACATCCTTAGAAGGGACGTGCTCTATCCAGCTGAGCTAAGGGCGCGCTACAGGGACAGGATTATACGAGTTCAAACGGGTAAATCAACGGGTTTTCATAACATTCTGATCTGAATGCCTAAAAAAAGTCCATTAAAACGCTTAATGTTCAAAAACACCACAAAGCAAACGTTTGCGTATGGATGTTGATAAGAAATTCTGCGACAATGCGCCGCAGATAATCTGCCTTCTTAATTTATAAGGAAAGTCATGACTGCTCAAAATATAGACGGAACTCTCATTTCCCAAACTGTTCGATCCGAAGTGGCTGCACGTGTTAAAGCACGTGTTGAAGCTGGGCTACGTGCTCCTGGTTTAGCAGTGGTTCTAGTTGGTGAAGATCCTGCTTCTCAGGTTTATGTCGGTAGCAAACGCCGTGCATGTGAAGAAGTTGGGTTTGTTTCTAAGTCTTTTGACCTTCCTGCGTCTAGCTCAGAAGAAGAGTTACTAGCTCTGATTGATGAATTAAACAACGATGATGAAATTGACGGCATTCTAGTGCAATTACCCCTTCCTGCGGGCATAGACACAACACATGTTTTAGAGCGCATTCACCCAGAGAAGGACGTGGATGGCTTCCACCCTTATAACGTTGGCCGTCTTGCGCAACGTATTCCAAAGCTTCGCTCTTGCACGCCAAAGGGCATCATTACCCTACTCGACCGTTACAACATTGAGCTACGTGGTAAACATGCGGTTGTGGTTGGCGCATCAAACATTGTTGGTCGTCCAATGACACTTGAGCTGCTGCTTGCGGGCTGCACAACAACAACATGTCACCGTTTTACCAAAGACCTAGAGAGTCATGTGCGTCAAGCTGACGTTGTCGTGGTTGCGGTTGGTAAGCCTAACTTCATCCCTGGTGAGTGGATTAAAAAAGGCGCAGTGGTGGTCGATGTCGGTATTAACCGTCTTGATTCAGGCAAACTAGTTGGCGACGTGGAATACGACAAAGCACGTGAAAGTGCGAGCTTTATTACTCCTGTTCCTGGTGGCGTTGGCCCAATGACCGTCGCAAGTTTAATTGAGAACACGATGCTCGCTTGCGAACAGTTCCACACAGACAAATAACGTAAATTTCAGATACGAAAAAGGCTCCGCAAGGAGCCTTTTTGCTAATTGTTGATATCTATTTCAATTACAGACTTAAAATCACGCCCGCAATAGAAGCGCTCATTAAGTTCGCCATGACACCAGCGATAATCGCACGGAAACCATGCTTAGAAACAAATGCACGCTTTTCTGGTACCAAAGAGCCCAACCCACCAATCAGCATCGCCATGCTTGAGATATTTGCAAAGCCACACAAAGCAAACGTCACGATTGCTTGTGAGTGTTCACTAAGTTGAGACTTCACTTCTGCAAGCTGGATGAAAGCGACGAACTCATTCACCACAATCTTGTTACCAATCAGCGAGCCTGCTGTGGTTGCTTCTTGCCATGGTATACCCAACAACCAAGCGACTGGCGCAAACACAAAACCTAGGATGAGCTCAAAACTTAATGATGTCCCAATCAGATCACCTATCCAGCCTAACATGCCGTTTAGCATTGCAATGACACTAATAAACGCCAGTAACGTACCACCGACCGATACAGCAATGCGTACACCCGCCATGGCACCATCGGCTAATGCTTCTACTACGTTGGTTGCACGTGGAATTTCAACTTGGCTAATGTCGATATCTGCTGCTTTATCCGTATCTTCTGGCATTAAAATTTTTGCCATCAACAAGCCGGCAGGTGCTGACATAAATGCAGCAGCAATAAGATAGTTGAGATCGACACCCAGTGATGCGTAACCAACCAACGTTCCGCCAGCAACTGACGCTAAACCACCTGTCATAACTGCAAAGAACTGCGAGTCAGTCATGTGTTTTAGGTAAGGCTTTACCATTAATGGTGCTTCAATGGTGCCAACAAAGATATTCGCCGTAGCAGACAAAGACTCAGCACGACCGATACCTAGCAGCTTTTGAATACCACCACCGATAAAGTTAATGATTTTTGGCATCACACCAATGTGATAAAGACCTGAGATAAGAGAGGAGAAGAAAACGATGATACCCAGAACATTGATCGCAAAGGTGAAGCCCCCTGTCGCCAAATTACCGAATAAAAACGCAATGCCCTCTTGACCATAGTTGATCAAATTCGACACAACACTGCTCACTGAATTCAGCGCATCTCGTCCTGCTGGTACATATAAAACCAACAACGCAAACAGTACCTGCAAAGCAAACGCAAACGACACTGTTCTCAGCTTTATATTTTTTCTATTTGTAGAAAGTAGCCATGCTAGGAATAGTATGGCTACGATACCAATAATTGAGTTCATAAAATGAATCCGACAGAAGGGGGATATGGAAGGCACCGGATTGTATAGCGGACTCAAAATGCTGCAAGTTGAGGATGTTAACAGTGTGAAAAGTTTAAGCGACCAATAACTGACCAACAAAATAACCAATTGAATTTATTAAAGATAAACGTTTGCTTATTTTAATTATTTCCATATGGAAAATATGTTTCTGGTTCAGGAAAAATTTTTGTGAAGTGAATCACCTTATGTGTCGTTCTACAACGTCATTGATCCTGTTATTTAGGAATAGAGATGTAAGGCGCCAAACGTTGGTCCCAATGACAAGGGTTGCCGATCTTCTGTTTGATAAAGTTAATCACTGCGGATATTTTTTTTGGCATATGCTGCCGGCTTGGGTATACCGCATAAAACGGCATCGACTGGCTGGCTTTCCAGTCAGGTAACAGCTGTATTAACTTACCCGTTCTAAACTCATCCCCCAGCAAGTAAGTGGCAAGGTAGGCAATACCCCAACCTGCAATAGCCGCATCCCGAACGGCTTCTGCCAGATCCACTGAATAGTTACCCGAGACTTTTACGTTCAATTCTTGCTGATCTTTGGTAAACGCCCACCCCGTATAGTCACGCTCCCAGCTTCTGTATATGAGGCAGTTGTGAGCAGATAGGTCATCCGGTTCTGCTGGCGTGTCATGTTTCAATAAGTAATCTGGCGATGCCGCAACAACAAACTGGCAATCCGTCAAACGCTGCGCAATGTAACCTTCAGGCAAATGCTCGTTGTTGGTTACCCATAAATCGAGCCCTTCGGCTAACATATCGACCTTATAGTCAAACAGATGTACTTCCACTTGAAGTTGAGGATACAGTTCGCGTAACTCTTGAATCGCTGGAATAATGTGTAAGGTACCAAATGATTGCGACAACCCAAGACGTACCAAACCTGCTACTTCATCCCGCTGGGTTTCCATCTCTAATGTGGCGCTGCTCACCGCTTGTACCACTTGCTCACAGTGATGAAAAAAGGTTTTCCCTGCCTCAGTCGGCGTAAAGCTTCGCGTAGTGCGTTGAACAAGCTTGATACCAAGAGACGCTTCTAACTGACTTAACTGTTTACTCACATGAGACACCGACACGCCTAAGCTCTTTGCAGCAGCTGTGAAGCTTTTGTGTTTAAGAAGAGCGGAGAAAATCACCATTTGTGCGGCACGTTCAGATAACACGCTTTACCTCGATTTGGTTATAGAAAAAACAAAGGGCTCCGAAGAGCCCTTGTATTGAAGACTGGATGCCAAATTGTTTGATGGCAGATCAGTATTTAATGCGGTCAGCCAAGTGACTCACAGCAAGTGCGAAGTAGTAAGAGCGGTTCCACTTCATCAATACGTTGTAGTTATTGTAAACCAGATACGTACGACCATTCTCGTCGTCCGGCATGATCAACCATGCTTTGATGTCTTCATCCAGTTTTGGCAACGGGCTACCGTCATATTTTGTGATACCTAATTGGCTCCACTCTTGAAGGTATTTGCCTTTTTCAGCCGTGCGCCCTTCTAGACTGCGATCAATATTTTTAGGAACCTTAACTTGGCGACCCCAAGTATATTTATCATCCCAACCAGACTTGCTCAAATAGTTAGCGGTTGATGCAAACACGTCCGCTTCAGATTGCCATATGTCTTTTTTACCATCCCCGTTGCCGTCAGCAGCAAAACGAAGGAAAGAGCTTGGCATAAACTGGCATTGACCCATCGCACCAGCCCATGAGCCTTTAAAGTTCTCTAGCTCAATATGGCCTTGATCGAGGATCTGCAGTGCCGACATGGTCTCTTTACGGAAAAACTCTTCACGACGGCCTTCAAATGCCATTGTGGATAGTGCATCAATCACTTTAAAGTTGCCGGTAAACTTACCAAAGTTACTTTCAACTCCCCAAAGTGCCACAATAAAGCGCGGGTGGACACCGTACTCATCGCCTATACGCTTTAGCTCAGTGTAATGCTCTTTGTAGAGTTGTCTGGCTTGCTTCACCTTCCATTCAGGCACCGCGCGAGGAATGTACTCATCCAATGTCAGTTTCTTTTCTGGTTGGTTTCGGTCCGCTTTTACTGCTCGCGGCTTGTACTCAACATTAGCAAAAGCAGCACTAATGACCTGCTCTGAGATACCTTTATCACGAGCTTCAGCACGCAGCTTATTCAAGTATTCATCAAAACCCTCGCTACTTGCAAAAGCCGAGGTACACATACCAACGCTAAGCATGGTAGCCAGTATCTTTTTCATATTGCCCTCCTTGAGCAAGGCAGAAATCCCAGATGAAAAACGATGACGTTATTCGCCTTTCTGCTGGGCTTTTTGTTCTTTGTACTTTTCTAATAGGTTCTCCGGCGGCGGTGGAACCTGAAGAAAGAAGCCATCATTTTGTAATGAAGCCTTCACTTTTTCGATATCAACTTGTGCCAATTTACGGCCATCAAGTTTAATCGTCATGACAGCGATAGGCTTACCGAACATCTGCATTAAGGTGTCAGGAACCTGTGAAAAATCATCCTTTTTCGGAATATAGAGATAAGTACCTTCTTTTTTCGAGCTTTTATAAATAGAACAAAGCATGACACGCCTTTTATGCTGATTTAGCCGCGTTGAGTGCGGATTAGGTTGTAAACGTCAAATTCTCGCAAACTTAATAGCAAATTTGAGATTAATTCACCTATTTGCCCCCGAGAGAACTTGCTGCGTCAAAGGATGAAATATAACATGACATACCTAGTTTAAGGCAACGCTCTTTCAATAAAGGCAAGAAGTCCACGATGACCCATTCACCAGACCTTAAAGGTAGCAGTTTTACATTGTCAGTTTTACACCTTTCTGACAATGAGATCGCAAAGACTGTCGAATTTTTGCAAGAAAAAGTTTCTCAAGCACCTTCTTTTTTTGCATCCGCGCCTTTGGTAATCAATATAGCAAAAGTACAAGGCGACATTGATTTCCCTAAGCTTAAACAAGGCATCTCAGATGCTGGTTTTATTCCGGTCGGTGTAACGGGCTGTAAAGACAAGCGTGTACAAAACCTTGCTTCCGAAGCTGGCTTCGCCATTATGTCGGCGAGCAAATCACCAAGCCAAGCACCTGCCAAAATGGCACCAACGAAAGTAGTTCGTACGCCTGTCCGCTCAGGACAACAGATCTACGCAAAAGATGGTGATTTGGTGGTGCTAGCGCACGTCAGTGCAGGTGCTGAAGTCATTGCTGACGGCTCTATTCATATCCATGGCACACTTCGAGGTCGTGCGATTGCAGGAGCAAGTGGTCAGCAGGAAGCGCGTATTATTTGCCACGATTTACAAGCAGAACTGGTATCCATTGCGGGTAACTACTGGTTAAGCGATCAAATTGAAAGCGAGTACTGGCAAAAGAAAGTAATGATCAGTAAAGCCGATGAATCATTACATTTAGAAGTTCTCGCGATTTAATCTAAAAAGGAAAAAAAATGGCACGCATTATTGTAGTAACGTCTGGTAAAGGTGGCGTTGGTAAAACCACTTCAAGCGCAGCCATCGCCTCTGGTCTAGCTCTTAAGGGAAAAAAGACCGCGGTGATCGATTTTGACATCGGTTTGCGTAACCTCGATCTAATCATGGGCTGTGAGCGCCGCGTCGTGTATGACTTTGTGAACGTCATTAACGGTGAAGCGACATTAAACCAAGCGCTGATCAAAGATAAGCGCACGGACAACCTATTTATTCTTCCTGCTTCTCAAACTCGTGATAAAGACGCACTGACAAAAGATGGTGTTCAGCGCGTATTCGGCGAACTTGATGAAATGGGCTTTGATTTCATTATTTGTGATTCACCAGCAGGTATCGAGCAAGGCGCGTTAATGGCCTTGTACTATGCCGATGAAGCCATTGTCACAACGAACCCAGAAGTCTCTTCTGTACGTGACTCTGACCGCATTCTCGGTATTTTAGATTCTAAGTCACTGCGTGCAGAACAAGGGCTAGAGCCAGTAAAACAGCATCTGTTACTGACTCGCTACAACCCATCTCGCGTCACTCAAGGCGAAATGCTAAGCGTTGAAGACGTTGAGGAGATCTTACATATTCCACTACTGGGCGTGATTCCAGAAAGCCAAGCCGTGCTTAACGCGTCAAACAAAGGTGTGCCAGTCACTTTTGACGATAACACCGATGCGGGTATGGCTTATTCTGACACCGTTGATCGCTTATTAGGCAATCAGGTTGAATTTCGTTTCCTTACTGAGGAGAAGAAAGGACTCTTTAAACGACTCTTTGGAGGCTAGACATGTCATTATTAGAATTTTTCCGTCCACAGAAGAAAACTTCTGCGAATCTAGCTAAAGAGCGTTTGCAAATCATTGTCGCAGAGCGCCGCAGCCAAAATGATCCTGCGCCGTCTTACTTGCCTCAATTAAAAGAAGACATCTTGAAGGTGATCAGCAAGTACGTGGCAATTGATCCAAATATGGTTGACTTAACATTTGAGCACAAAGACGACGATATCTCAGTTCTTGAGCTAAATGTGAAGCTACCAGACGAAGAAAAGTAATCAGTTTCTCTCGCAAGACGAATACTCTAATTAGAACGAAAAAGGTTGGCATCGAGGCCAACCTTTTTCATCTTTCATTACTTTAATGCTTTGTTCATCTTGTCGCCGAGTAAATCCAAACGCCACCCTTGCATCAAATCAGGCAATACTTCTGGGTCACGATCTTTTTTCCAAACCCAACTGATCAACTGATTGATCTGCTTTTTAGAGGCAAGGAACTCCGTGGCTAAACCTGACTTCTGCGAAGCCGATTTCACCAAGTCTTTCATATTTTTGAAGACCTGCTTGTAACCCGGATAGTCCATTAAACGCTCAATTTTCGCAGGATACTCTTCAGAAGGTGTTTGCTTCGCTTGCTTAACAATCGCGGCAATCTTCGCGCCATGGCGGTTAATCGCTCGGATATCAATATCTTCTGCTTCCATCTTCTTAAAGTTCGTTAAACCAAGACGAGCGACCGTTAATAGATCACCTTCTTTGAAGATAAAGTTCAGCGCTAAATCTCGTTTGATTGCTTCACGATAACGCCACGTCGCCAATGGCTTTAAAGTCGCCAGCTCAGAAGGTTTTAATTGCCAAGCGCCCTTAATATCAAGGTAGGCATTCTCTTCATTGGTTACGCGAATACGTTTCGAAACGAGTAAATCACTTTCTTGCTGTACAGCTTCCCACCAACCTGCTTGCGTCACCTTATCGAACAGCTTTTCGTATAAGGGTAACAAGTAATGAACATCTGCGGCAGCATAATCTAATTGCTTTTGTGTCAGTGGACGAGCCATCCAGTCGGTACGTGATTCACTTTTGTCGAGCTCTACGCCTAAATATTCTTCCACCAGCGATGCGAAGCCTGTCGATAGGCCGTGACCGAGAAAAGCGGCCATCAGCTGCGTATCCACCATAGGGAATGGTGTACAACCAAAAGCGTTTTGGAAAACTTCTAAATCTTCACCACATGCGTGCAGCACTTTTAGCACAGAAGTATCTTTTAATAGCGCTACAAACGGCGTCATATCCGTTAATTCAGTCGGATCAATCAGCGAGAGGCGATTACCATCGAAAAGCTGAATCAGACCTAACTGCGGGTAGAAAGTGCGAATACGAACGAATTCGGTATCCAGCATCACTACGTCTGCCTCTCGGGCATGAGTGCAAACATCTTCTAGGTCTTTGTTTTTAGTAATAATTTGATAGTTCACATACTTCTCGCTATAAAAAATGCCAGCAAAACGCTGGCATTCTATCATTTTTTAAATCTCTCGACTCGACGAAATCGGCTTATGCGCTTTTCTTCGCAAGTTCAGCGTCATTCTCTTCGCGTAAAACACGACGCAAGATCTTACCGACATTGGTTTTAGGTAAGTCTTCGCGGAATTCAACCAACTTCGGAACTTTGTAGCCAGTTAGGTGTTCTCGACAATGCGCGATCACTTCGTCTTTGGTCAAGCTCGGATCGCGTTTCACGACATAAATCTTCACTAATTCACCAGACACTTCATGCGGCTGACCAATAGCAGCAACTTCAAGTACTTTGCCGTGTAGTGCTACAACGTCTTCGATTTCGTTCGGGTAAACATTAAAGCCTGATACTAAGATCATGTCTTTCTTACGGTCAACGATATGCAGGAAGCCTTCGTCATCGAACTTAACGATGTCGCCAGTTGATAGCCAGCCGTCTTCGTTAATCGTATCTTTCGTTGCTTCAGGTCGTTGCCAGTAACCTTGCATAACCTGAGGACCACGAACTTGAAGTTCACCAGTTTCAGTATTCGCAAGAGCGTTGCCTTCTTCGTCCACGATACGAACTTCTGTTGATGGTACCGGCAGACCAATAGAGCCATTGTATTCAACAAGATCATGCGGATATGCCGCCACCAACGGAGAACACTCTGTTAGACCGTAACCTTCGAGCAAGTAGCAACCCGTGGTCTTTTGCCATCTTTCTGCCACTGAGCGCTGCACTGCCATGCCGCCGCCAACAGCTAAACGTAGATTACTGAAATCCAACTCGTGGAAATCTTCATTATTGACCAATGCATTAAATAAGGTATTCACGCCCGTAATCGCAGTAAACGGATGCTTTTGTAGCTCTTTCACGAACCCTGGAATATCTCTAGGGTTGGTAATAAGTAAGTTACGACCACCCATTTCGACAAACAGCAGACAGTTTACGGTAAGAGCAAATACGTGATACAGCGGTAACGCTGTTACGACTAATTCACGCCCCGGAGATAAAACCGGTCCGTACGCGCCTTTTGCCTGTAGAACGTTCGCAATCATGTTGCGGTGAGTCAGAATCGCACCTTTCGCGACACCTGTCGTCCCCCCCGTATATTGCAGGAATGCAATGTCATCCCCAGACATAAACGGTTTAACGTATTGTAGACGACGACCTTTACGTAGAGCCTGACGCATTGAGATAGCACCAGGTAAATCGTACTTAGGCACCATGCCCTTAACGTACTTCACGACAAAATCGACAATCGTACCTTTCGCTCGTGGCAGCATTTGACCAAGACTGGTTAACACTACGTGTTTGACTGGTGTTTTATCGACGATTTGTTCTAGCGTATTCGCAAAGTTAGACACAATCACAATCGTCGTCGCACCTGAGTCATTCAATTGGTGTTCAAGTTCACGAGGAGTGTAAAGTGGGTTAACGTTTACGGCGATACAACCTGCACGCAAAATACCAAACAACGCCACTGGGTATTGCAGTAGGTTTGGCATCATCAGAGCAACACGGTCACCCTTTTGCAGTTTTAACTCGTTTTGCAGATACGCTGCGAATGCGCGACTACGCTCTTCCAATTTACGGAAGGTCATAACCGAGCCCATGTTCATGAATGCTGGTTGGTCTGCATATTTTTGTACAGACTGTTCAAACATTTCTACCAAAGACTCATATTGCTCTGGATTAATGGTTTCAGGTACGTCACTTGGATAACGTGAAAGCCATGGTTTATCCACGATGTTACTCCTCGTTTATAACTGGCTAAAAAATAGCGTCCTTTTTATTTTGAAAGCTATTACAGCACAGCGAACGTGCTTGAGCACGCAACTCTCAAACACTTGTTTAAATTTTGTTAACTACACCAAGAATTCGCGTTGCGACCTCGAGTATTTGCTCTAAATGACAGTGATGACCACCCTTGACAGAAACCACTTGCGGTGGGTTCTCTCCCCAATCAGCTTGGTTAGATGGTAAATTCTGAAATCCTTGATCGCCTAATACAATCAAATGAGGACAACGTATTTGGCTGGTAATCGAGTTAGCATGCGCTTGCGCCATTCGGTAAAGCGACGCACATTTTAACTTGGCGTCATGCCGCCAATACCATTTATCTCCTCGCTGCTCTGTTCCACGCTCTACTATCGGTAGAAGCTGCTCAGCGGTTAATTGGTTGGCTTGCATGCGTAATTTTAACGCCAGATCGAAGGAGGCAATGGCTCGCTCTGGCTTGTTTTGCTGTCTTATTCGACTTAAAACGCCATCGCGAAGACGAGGCAAACTGTTAGTAGGATCCTCATGAAGAGGTCCTGCTCCCTCAATTTGCACAAGAGCTTCGACCTGCTCTGGAAACGCTGCACTATAGCAACTTGCGATTAAAGCACCAAGTGAATGCCCTACTAATATCAGTCTGTTTGGTGATAATTCGTCCAAAAACTGATACAAATCGGCAATATAGTCGTGAAAGGGGTAATAATTATCGTGAGATTTATGACTCGATAAACCGTGACCAAAATGATCGATGGCTAGGAGGTGTAAGTGAGGATTAAGTTGATTCAACTGCTCCATGAGCGCTTTAAAGCTGCCCGCATTATCTAACCACCCATGAAGAAAAACGACTGACAAGTCAGCCGTTTTCTCGTTCCCTATCTCAAGGGCTGCCATTTTGCCGGCAGGAAGCTCGAATTGACGCTCATGCATCGCAGATTATTTGACCTGTTTTATCACTTTACCGTCTTGCGGGAAATCATTACGCCACATGCGGCAGTTAATCGAGTAACATGGGTAAAAGTAGGTTGGCGAGTCATACATGCGTACACGTTCTTCAATTTTCCATAAACGGTACCCTTCCCCCTTAATTACTGGGAAGATGTAACCGTGCTCACCGATCTTTCCTTCTTCTTCCCCTGCTCCTTTGCCTACAACCGTCACCAAACGGCCTTCACTAAAGGCGACAGGCTCTAAATAGCCATCAAAATAGGCGACAAAACGCCCCGTAGGCTCTTCATCAATATCAGGTTTACCAGACTTACTGATAGGAAGGTTTACAATCTCTAGACGCGTTTTATCTTTAAAGTTATCCACTTTAGCGATGATTCCACCAAGGCGAACATCTTCACTCACTTGCCCCTGAGACTCAGCAAAAGCTTTATAGTCTGTAACGACCAACTCTGTGCTTGCATTTAGCTCCTCTGGCAACGAGCTACACGCAGACAAACCAACCGTAGCAAATAATGCGAGAAAAAACCGTCCAAAAACCTTCATAAACCACCTTTCAATATTAGTAACCCCAAGCTGGGGAGATCTCACACGTAAATATCGACACCAAGTAATTGAGCCAGTTCCTCTTTTTTAGCTCGATTCATGACATCCATGTACTGCTCCATTGCTTTACGTGCGCCCCCTTCAGGAAGGTCATATTGCACTTGAGCTCGGTGAATTTGGGACTCATCCACGTGTTTTATGGAGTGCGCCACGGCGTTAGCAACCTTTGAAGGCTGACCTACAGGCTGCTTTGTTTGTGATTTATTTACCTGCTTCTTTTGACTGGCTTTATGAGTGCGATTTGCACCGGGAATCAAAGAAGGAGGCAAGCCATTAATCGACGCCATAGCACTCCATAAAAATACAGGGCAAACGCCCTGCTTTTTGTCAGGTTAATGAAAAACGGACTATTCGCGACCAGGAAGTTTTTTCCATGTCACATTATCACGTAAATAAACAGGGCTCGAATCTTCGACCGGCACGGTATTACCCTTTTTAAATTCTTGTTCAGCAAGAATCACAATGTCTTGTGAATCAGGGTACAGAACGTCACTATGCGTCAAATTAAACGGTAGGTCTGCTAATACTTCTTGGTAAGCATCCCAACCAGTACCTGCTGTCGTCCACGTTTTGTCGTCTGCTTGTGCTTCTTCAACTAGACGTGCTGGTGGAATTACGCACTCTGCATCCATCTCTGCCCACTCACCGTTTGCTTGGCGAGTGTAACGTGCCCAGTAAACTTCACCCATACGTGCATCAATGGCCACAGCGACATCGGTCACACCATGTAAGCGATAGCTACCTTGAGCCATTGCAGCCAGCGTTGAAACGCCGATCATAGGTAAGTCAGCACCGAACGCCAAACCTTGTGCGATACCAATACCGATACGAACGCCAGTAAAGCTACCTGGACCACGTCCAAACGCTAACGCATCCAGCTCTTGTAGAGTCAGGCCAGCTTCTTTGAGTACTTCATCAACCATTGGCAGTACTTTTTTGGTGTGATCGCGTGGTGCAACCGCGCTACGTGAAATCACTTGATCATTAGCCAACAACGCAACTGAACAGTTTTCAGTCGC
The DNA here is from genome assembly GCF_033337375.1 of Vibrio sp. YT-17. Classification (NCBI taxonomy): domain Bacteria; kingdom Pseudomonadati; phylum Pseudomonadota; class Gammaproteobacteria; order Vibrionales; family Vibrionaceae; genus Vibrio; species Vibrio sp. YT-17. The sequence continues at coordinate 92,114 of NZ_JAWOQP010000012.1, read as the reverse complement.
TGTATCGATAGCAAGAATTTTTGCGCTCATTTAACTCTCTACAACTCTCATTTATTGGGTTATGCCTCAGCACTTGCGTCTGTGACAGATTGTTCTGCTTTCAGGAATGCTTTGATTCCATCTAAGTCTCGCGTCCTTGGGATAGGTGGTAGGCTTCCGAGGAAAATACCACCATAGTCTCGCGTGACAAGGCGATTATCACAAATGATCAACGCACCGTGATCCTTCTGATCTCGAATTAATCGCCCGACTCCCTGCTTTAACGTAATCACTGCATCCGGGATTTGTACTTCAGCAAATGGTTCACCGCCACGTAATCGACAATCCTCGATACGGGCTTTGAGTAACGGATCGTCAGGGGCGGTAAACGGTAATTTGTCGATAATAACACAGCTCAGCGCATCACCTCTAACATCAATCCCTTCCCAGAAGGCGCCTGTCGCCACGAGTAAAGCGTTACCCAGTTCCATAAACTCCGCCAAGGTTTTCTGCTTACTCATCTCCCCTTGCATTAACACAGGCAGCTCAAGTACTTCTCGGAACTTCTCACCTAGTTCACGCATCATGCTGTGCGAGGTACATAAAAAGAAGCAGCGACCATCATTTTCTTCAATCACCGGAGCAAGCATTCGGACTAACTTATCCGCTAAGCCGTTACTGTTTGGCTCTGGCAAATACCTTGGCACACAAAGGCGCGCTTGTTTTTGATAATCAAAGGGGGACGGCAGAGAAAATTGCTTTGTAGGCTTGAGGCCAAGGCGATCAGTAAAGTGCTTGAAGTCGCCCGATACGGCTAGGGTTGCTGACGTGAAAATCCACGCGCCTTGTTTAATCTCTATTTGCTCATGGAACTTGTCCGCGACAGAAAGAGGCGTAATGTGCAGAGCGAAATGACGAGGCGAGGTATCGTACCAGTATGAGTAACCGGTAATATCGACATCACATACCCGGTCGATACGGCCTTTGATCAAATTGGCTCGTTCAAAGGCGGTATCCAGTAATTGACTGCGCCCTAAGGCTATTTTGAGTACATCAATCGCCAATTCGAGGCTGTCAGTTAAGCGCAATAATTCTCGCTTAATAGAACCTGATTGCAACGCCTCACGCCAGTTGCCACGAAAGCCTGGCTCACCCAATACAATCCGCATGTCCATTGCGCTTTGCATGAGTTTGTCGCCCACTTTTTGCAATTGACGCATATCTTTGGCTTCGGTGCGATAGGCTATTTCAATGTCTTTGGCAAGATCGTGAATTTGGCGGCTTGAAACTGACTGGCCGAAATATTCGCTCGCAATATCTGGCAACTGATGAGCTTCATCAAAAATAAACACATCGGCTTCTGGAATCAGTTCACCAAATCCTGTTTCTTTAATCGCTAAATCAGCAAGAAACAAGTGATGGTTCACTACAACAATGTCGGAATCCATGGCTCGCTTACGCGCTTTCAATACAAAGCAATCAGTGTAGCTCGGACATTCTTTACCTAAACAGTTATCATTGGTTGAGGTGATGGTCGGAATGATCATGCTGTCTTCTGGCAGATCATCACAATCCCCAAGGTCACCTGTTTTGGTTTCTGATGACCAAGCACGCACTTTAACCAGTTGAGTTAATAACGTCGGGTCAGATTCATTAGTGTGGCTTTCGACCATTTGGCGGCTCAAACGATCCAAACACAGATAATTAGAACGCCCTTTTAATAACGCCACTTGGCCATAAAAACCAAGCGCATTGACCATGAGCGGTAAGTCACGATGGTACAACTGCTCTTGCAAGTTTTTCGAGCCTGTACTGATGATCACTTTTTTACCGCTTAACAGCGCAGGGACTAAGTAGGCGAAGGTCTTACCGGTTCCGGTTCCTGCCTCCACCACCAACTGGGTTTGATCTTTGATCGCACTGCTGACGGCTTCCGCCATATCGATTTGTGGCTGACGAGCTTGAAAGCCAGGAATGGCCTTACCTAACGCGCCATCAGAGGAAAAAGTTTTTGCGATCATGCTTGGTATTGAGTTTGAAAAATTATCGAGAGTATATCAGAGGAATAGGAGTGACATCAGCCCACAATCTGACCAGCTTGCGGCGACACGCGGATATTTTGTTGAAACCAACGTAAGAATAGATTATTTATGGTGAAACATGGCAGTACAGTTACACCCGCCAGGGAATAATAACAAATTCGTACGCTAAAATATTAATGCATGGAAGTACCTGATTTATGGAAAAGAAAACACTGTTGACCCACTGTTCTGACGCCCCGGGTCTCATCTCGAAAATTACTAATATCTGTTACAAGCACCAACTCAACATCGTTCACAATAACGAATTTGTTGATAATACCAGTGGCCACTTTTTCATGAGAACGGAGTTGGAGGGGTACTTCAACGATCAAACGTTTCTTGCCGACTTGGACCAAGCTCTCCCGCAAGGTGCTAAGCGTAAATTGGTTGGCTCTCGCCGTAAGCGCATCGTCATTCTCGTCACAAAAGAAGCGCATTGTTTAGGCGATATTCTGATGAAAACCTACGATGGAAGCCTAGATGTTGAGATCGCCGCTGTGGTGGGGAATTACGACAAACTGCAAACTCTCACTGAACGCTTCGACATTCCTTACCACCATGTGACCCATGAAAACCTTAGCCGTGAAGAACACGAGCAGAAGATGCTAGAAGTGATCGATCAATACGATGCTGACTTTTTGGTGCTAGCTAAATACATGCGCGTATTAACGCCGACGTTTGTTGAGAAATATCACCACAAAATCATTAATATTCATCACAGCTTCTTACCTGCTTTTATTGGCGCGAAGCCATATCAACAAGCTTACGATCGCGGTGTGAAAATCATCGGTGCAACAGCACACTTCGTGACTAATGATTTAGATGAAGGGCCGATCATCAAGCAAGACGTAATTCCTGTCGACCATACATTCAATGCCCAAGATATGGCGCAAGCGGGACGCGATGTAGAGAAGAACGTATTGAGTAAGGCTTTGAATAAAGTGATCAATGACCACGTCTTTGTTTATGGGAATAAGACAGTGATCCTGTAATCCCTCCGTACTAGTTACAACGATAGTGAAACCCGTCCAACTTGGCGGGTTTCATCTTTTCAGAAGATCCCCCCTCCAATTCTAACCATCAAAGTTAAACCGATACGTTATAATTTTTCATTTCTCCACAACTATTTACTGAGAGAATGATTCCGTTTATCATTTGCCCTCCTTATAATAAACCACGTTAATATTACGGAATTAAAATGAAAAAAACGTTAGTGGCTTTTCTGATTGGGCTGACTTTACCAGCAACCACAATCGCAGATACTCTTGAGCCTGTTCAGAATGATGTATCCACTCGCATTATCGGCGGCGAACCTGCCAACACTTCCGACTGGAAATTTATTGCTTCACTGGTACGTAAAGGACAACCTACATCTATTGGTCACTTTTGTGGTGGCAGTTTCCTAGGTGGAAAATACGTATTAACTGCTGCGCACTGTGTGGAAGGTCTTAATGCGGACGATCTGGATATCGTTCTTGGTCTTTATGACAAAAACAGAGAGTCTCAAGCACAGCGCATCGCCATTAAAAATATCTATTCACATGATGAATATAACAACATAACAACGAACAATGACATCGCTCTTATTGAATTAGAACGCAATATCGATAGCGCAACTATTGACCTGGCAACGCCAGAACTTTTAGATAGCGTACGCGTAGGAGACAAGTTGCACGTGGCTGGATGGGGAAATACGTCCACGACAGACCGAATATACCCAACCGTTTTACAACAAGTAGATTTGGAATACGTAGATCGAGCTACCTGCCAAAACCTACCAGGAAACTACTCTAATGTATCAGATGACGGTATTTGCGCCGGATACTATTGGGGAGGTAAAGATAGCTGCCAAGGAGATAGCGGCGGTCCACTCATCGTTGATGATAACGGTATCAACAAATTGCTAGGCGTGGTCAGCTGGGGGGATGGATGTGCTCAACCAAACGCTTATGGTGTTTACGCCAACGTCGCTCATTTTCAACACAATGGATGGATAGATAGCCATCGCAATACTATCAGCTTCACTAAGTACCGAGATCTTCGTTTCGTTGAGCGAAAAGCGCAGCAAGAGACCTTTACTATTCGTAATGACGATACTATCCCATTCAACATCTACCAAAGCACAATATCATACGGAAGTACCATCGAGAAAAGCACTTGTACTGGTACCTTAAAGCCTTCGCAAAGCTGTCAAATTACCGTCGGCTACCAACCTAGCTATTCGGGATCAGAAACAACGATAGAGCTCTTTACCGATCATCCGAAACTGTCCAGACTCACAACAACTTTCGAGTATTCAGGTGTAGATAAAGCAAGCAGATCAGTGCGTAATGCCATTCCGCTAGCAGACGCAAATGTTTATACCGGTCAAAACGCTTGGACGGCTGAAAATGGTGAACTGCAATCAGCGGATATGGGAGCTTATCCTGGTGTATCTGAGCTGGTTTTGACCGATCTTCCGAAGGGCAAACTTACCATGGATCTCAAAGTAATGTCCGATGGTTTTGATTACTTGTTCATCTTAGTTAATGGTGAAATTTACGATAGCACCAACCAACTCCTCGATTATAAAGAGATCCAGATCGATCTTTACAAAGCATCTAATACGATAACGTTTGAATACGTCCAACACCCGTTTTCAAGTGGCATTTACAGCGCGCAAGCATTTGTTCGCAACATAAATATGTCAGTCAGCACAGATAATACGGGCGATGCTGGTAACGACGTTAATAAAAAGTCTAGTTCAGGCGGCAGTTTATCTATTGGCCTACTGGTGTTAATGGCTGCAGGTTCATTCGTACGACGCAAAAAAAGGTAACGAGATGAAACATAGACTCAAGATATTCCTACTTGGTTTGGGCACTATCAGTTTAACTGCATGTTCAGCAAACGCAGGACTGCAAACAAACCAGACGTCTGAGCACCAAGCAATGATGGTAGAGACTTATAGGACAAGTGAGAGTCAAATTTCATTTATCACAGAGTCTAACGGCTGCAGTAAGAACGATGATTTTAGCCTAAAAATAGAGCAAAGCTCACAGACAGAAGCTCTTATTACTATCGTTAGAGACAAGGCGGATCATTGTAAACGAATGCCGTTTGCCAAAACTTTTACACTGCCTTTAGATGAAGAGTTGAAAGGCAAAAAACTTTCCATTACCAACCCAAAAAGCAAGTCACTGGCTAAATAGTGATTCGCTTACGAAAGGGAGCCTCGGCTCCCTTTTTGCCTATCGCAACTCAGCAATTCTCACCCTAGCGTTTTACGCCTGCTCAGACTCCACAATACGCTTAAGTGAATGCGGGTGCAGTTTGATACAAATGCCTTGGTACTTAAACGCCACTGTTGGGTTATTCAAGCGTTCGCCATCCCCTTTCGGGCTCGACAGTTTGATCTTCACACCCAGCTCTTCTAACTCATTAAAGCGTGCGCCAAACGCTGGATAAGTGTGTCTCAAATCAGCAAGAAACTCATCTGCGGTTTCGGCATGAGACGGAATCACAAACTCCACATGTTCCCAGCTTTCAGTTGGGTAGATTTTGCCTTCCGCAGGGTATGGCAGCTCCAGACACTCAATCTTCCAGCCACGACTTTCCAACGCTTTATCGAACTCAATAACAATAATTGGGCGACCGTTGATTTTCGCTTGTGAAATCACCTTACCGTATTGATTCCATGCTTCATGCGCGGCTTTTGCTGTTTCAGTATCATTAATTCGCAGCGCAATATGGTCAGCTTGAGCAAAGCTCAGATCCAGTTTTAACAGGGATGCAAGCTCTTCAATCTTCGCCATAAATGCATCCAGATCTTGGATCATCAATTTAGGCGCTAGGCGTTTTTCAACTAGTTGAGTCGTCATTGTGGTTCTCTTTTGGGGCGATTTATCTCATTACTCTGAGCGCAATAGTAAACGCAAACCAAACCACATTTCCATTCAATCGAAAAAGTATAAATTTCCCCAATTCCTCTCTGTATGAAAAGCAATAAAGTTGTTATCATTAGCCCCATTTTTGTGAACTCCAACAGAACTCGGCACTTACTTCGCCGAGTTCTTCGTCCTTGAATTGAAGGAAACGCGTGTGAATATCCAAGCACTTATTAATGACAAAGTATCTCAGGCTCTAGAAGCCGCTGGCGCACCTGCAGGCAGTCCTGCGGCAGTACGCCAATCAGCAAAGCCACAATTTGGTGACTACCAAGCAAACGGCGTAATGGGCGTTGCTAAAAAACTGGGTACTAACCCACGAGAATTTGCACAGAAAGTACTGGATGTTCTAGACCTAGATGGTATTGCAAGCAAGACAGAAATCGCTGGTCCTGGTTTCATCAACATTTTCCTAAGCGAAGAGTTCCTAGCAAAACAAGCGGAAGCAGCACTGGCTGACTCACGTCTTGGCGTTGCAGCAGACGAAGCTCAAACTATCGTTGCTGACTACTCTGCACCAAACGTAGCTAAAGAAATGCACGTTGGTCACCTACGTTCAACCATCATCGGTGATGCGGTGGTACGTACTCTTGAGTTCCTAGGTCACAAAGTGATCCGTGCGAACCACATCGGCGACTGGGGTACTCAGTTCGGTATGCTTATCGCAAACCTTGAACGTGTACAACAAGAGTCTGGCGAAGTTTCTATGGAGCTTGCGGACCTTGAAGGCTTCTACCGCGAATCGAAAAAGCTGTACGATGAAGATGAAGACTTCGCAGTAAAGGCGCGAAACTACGTTGTGAAACTGCAAAGCGGTGACGAGTACTGTGCAGAAATGTGGAAAAAACTCGTTGATGTAACCATGATCCAAAACCAGCGCAACTACGACCGTCTAAACGTGTCACTGACTCGTGACGACGTGATGGGCGAGAGCATGTACAACGACATGCTTCCTAAGATCGTTGCAGACCTAAAAGAACAAGGTCTTGCCGTTGAAGATGATGGCGCGCAAGTTGTATTCCTAGATGAATACAAGAACAAAGATGGCGAACCAATGGGCGTTATCGTTCAAAAACGCGATGGCGGTTTCCTATACACAACAACAGACATCGCATGTGCAAAATATCGTTATGAAGAGCTAAGCGCAGACCGTGTGCTTTACTTCATCGACTCACGTCAACACCAGCACCTAATGCAAGCTTGGACAATTGTTCGTAAGGCAGGCTACGTACCTGAGTCAGTATCTCTTGAGCACCACGCGTTCGGCATGATGCTTGGTAAAGATGGTAAGCCATTCAAGACTCGTGCGGGTGGTACCGTTCGCCTTGCCGACCTTCTAGATGAAGCAGAAGTTCGTGCAGCACAACTGATCGAATCTAAAAACCCTGAGCTAGATGCGGAAGAAAAAGAGAAGATCTCTAAAACAGTTGCAATGGCAGCGGTTAAATACTCTGACTTATCTAAACACCGTACGACTGACTACGTGTTCGATTGGGACAACATGTTAGCGTTTGAAGGTAACACAGCACCATACATGCAATATGCATACACTCGCGTAGCTTCTATTTTCGCTAAAGCTGGTGTTGCTATGGACGCTCTCCAAGGCGACATCAAAATCACTGATGAGAAAGAGAAAGCACTTATTGCTAAACTTATGCAGTTCGAAGAAGCGGTTCAATCTGTCGCTCGCGAAGGCCAACCGCACATCATGTGTAGCTACCTATTCGAACTAGCAGGTCAGTTCTCTAGTTTCTACGAAGCGTGCCCTATCCTAGTTGCTGAAGACGAAGCTGTGAAACAAAGCCGTCTGAAACTAGCTGCGCTAACAGCGAAGACCATCAAGCAAGGTCTGTCTCTACTAGGTATTGATACTCTAGAGCGTATGTAAGCGATTCGAGAATCGAGAATCGAGAATCGAGAATCGAGAATCGATATGATTTCAAAAGGTTGGCGTGAAAGCGTCAACCTTTTGTTTTATCTGGCGTATACTGATGTCATTCAATTCAAATCGGATAATATAATGAGTTTTGAACTGCACCCTCAATTGGCAAAAGACACTACCGTTATCGGTCACTTCCCACTGTGTGTGGCACTTCTGCATAAAGACAATGCCGTGCCATGGGTTATTTTGGTACCTAAACGTGCAAACCTAAAAGAGCTTCACCACTTGCCAATGAAAGAACAGCAACAGTTTTTGCTAGAATCTCAGGCAGTAAGCCAAGCACTGGAAGCAACATTCCGTCCAGACAAGTTAAACCTTGGCGCACTAGGTAACATGGTGCCACAGCTGCACATTCACCATATTGCTCGCTTCAAAGATGACGTCGCATGGCCGGGACCGGTTTGGGGTAACACCAAAGGTGAATTCCGTACAGAAGAAGAGCAAAACGAATTACTTGGTCGCATTAAAAACGTGTTGTCACTGAGCTCTATTTTCCAAAAAGCATAAGAACTGCAAGCGAAAATAATTCGCCTTTGAATACGGCTGAAATAGACAGAGAAAGATTAATACGTATTTGTAACAATCTTTCTCATTTTTCTGGGATTATCACTAAAATAAAACTTGTTTAGACTACCAGCTCAGTTAGAGAGGGTCATCATGAAACAAGTCTTCAACACATTCCGATACGTCAGCTGGATCGCCATCATCTGTTCCATGGCTGCTTCATTCTTGCTTTTTCTTATGGGTGCAGCAAAAACCTATTCGGCATTTGCGGTCTTCATTCTCAATCAAACACCTCCAGAAGCACTCGCACATTTAGATAAAGCAGACATCGCGATCGCTTATTTGATCAAGTCACTGGATACGTTTCTTGTCGCACTAGTTTTGTTCATCTTTGCTCACGGCATCTACACACTATTTATTTCCAACAAAGCTAAAGCGAAAACACAAGAGCAGTCGGTTTTGCATTGGATCAGAACCCCGAACATCGGCCATCTAAAAAACATTTTGGCTGAAGTCATCATCGTGATCTTGTTTGTGAAGTTCTTAGAGCTCGTGCTGATTAACTTCGACAGCTTAGATTGGACGATCTTAACATTACCTATTTCGATTTTAGTTTTAAGTCTTGGTTTGAAGTTCCTAGGGTTAGGCGCGACTAAACACTCTGAAGAACATTAATTTCGCTGTATTCACAAACAATAACCAGCAAAATAAAAGCCGCATCATTGCTGATGCGGCTTTGTCGTTTTTACGTGATAATTTTTAGGTGACTAATTTTGATAGTCGCTACATGGTGACTGTCAGAGACAAACCATCTTGTTTAGTCACTGAGTAGCGAACACGAGTCACGTCATGAGCTTTATTAGTGTCGACTAGGCGGCTAATTTTGCCCTTCTTAATCCACACGTTTAACATCGCGTCGGCGCCATCTTCACTCATCCCAAACTGTTTAGCCAGATCTGACTGGGAGACGGTTCCTTTGTCTGCAATGTATTGATAAAGCTCTTTTAAAATCATGCTACTTGCGCCTCTAATGCACCGTTTTGTTTCTTACCAACTTGTTTGAACACACGGTAGGTACCAAAGAAGATAGCAACGATCACAGCCATCCAAATGCCACTTGTCACTGGGCTATCTGCGAAATGCGTCAATTGGTTGTAGAACGTCGCACATAGGTAAGCCAAGCCCATTGTCCAAACCGCAATAAAGCGTGCGAACTTATGACCAAACTCACGTACGTAAGCCCCCATCGCCGCCACACAAGGTGTGTACAGTAGGATAAAGATTAGGTAAGCAAATGCGGCATTGCCAGAAGCAAACTGAGATTTAATGTTACCGAAGATAGAAGCATCGACTTCTTGTTCTTCGGCAACGGCATTTGAGTCAGTTAAGTCACCCACTTCAATGCCTAGTGGATCTGAGTAGCTCAAACCGGCTAAGTTTTCAGGGATACTCATTACTGCCTCTTCTAGGCTGCCCATTAGATCAAATTCTGCGTCTTCACCGTCGCTTGGCGTGGTGTACAGGCTGTTAAGCGTACCAACTACCGCCTCTTTTGCGAAGATACCGGTAATGATACCAACCGTCGCTGGCCAGTTATCTTCTTGAACACCGATTGGCGCGAATACTGGAGTTACAACTTGCGCAGCTTTAGAAAGCACCGAGTTTTCGCTGTCTTCATTACCAAAACTGCCATCAGTACCCAATGAGTTGAAGAAACTCAGAATAGCAACAACGATAACGATGGTTTTACCTGCACCAAGTACGAAGCGCTTTAGCTTTTGCCAAGTTTTGATCACCACGTTTTGTAGCGTCGGAAGCTCATAGTCTGGCATTTCCATTACTAGGCTATCACTGCTACCTGGGTAAAGCGTATGCTTAAGGAAAAGACCTGTGAAGATCGCTGCCACAATACCAAGTAGGTAAAGTGCGAATACAATGTTCTGGCCAGAACCTGGGAAGAATGCCGCAGCGAATAGCGCGTATACAGGCAGACGAGCACCACATGACATAAATGGCGCCATAGATGCAGCCAGTTTACGCTCACGTTCTTGGTCTAGAGTACGAGTTGCCATGATTGACGGTACGTTACAGCCAAAACCAAGAACCAACGGTACAAATGCTTTGCCCGGTAGGCCGATCTTCTGCATCACTTTATCTAGTACGAATGCTGCACGAGCCATGTAACCTGAGCTCTCAAGTACCGCTAGGAAGAGGTACAAACACGCGATAACCGGAATGAAGGTTGCAACCGTCTGGATACCACCACCGATACCATCAGCAAGAACCGTCACTAACCACACAGGCAAATGACCGTCTAACAAGTGATGCCCACCATCAACCAACAATGCGCCCACACCAATGTCAAAAAAGTCGATAAATGCACTACCGATGTTAATCGAGAACATAAACATCAGGTACATAACAACAAAGAAGAAAGGAATTCCAATCCACTTGTTCAAAATAAACTGGTCGAGTCCTTCAGTCACACTACGACTTAACTTGCCTTCGCTTCGGCGAACTTTTTTACACTGTTCATGCAGATGCGTGTACTTAGTATCCGCGACATGCAAATCGATATCCAAATCTAACGTCGTAATGACTTCCAATACTTTGCTTCTATCAATATCAGAAAGACTATTGAGCACCATTGTGTCTTTTTCAAGCGCACGAATCGCTAGTGCACGATGAGCGACGGTTTGGTCGTTAAAAAGTGCGGAAACCGTTTGAATTGCCGACTCCATCTTCTCACCGTAATGCAAAGACAATTCCTTAAGTGGCACTCCTTGAACGATGGATTTATGAAGCTTTTCTTTAAACTCTGCCACTTGAGTTTTATTGGTTGCAGATAAACTGACAACCGGACAACCTAACGTTTTCTCAAGCTCTGCAACGTTAATCATCTGACGTTCACGCTTTAGCGCATCCATCTTGTTGAGGACAACAATCATAGGGCGACCAAGTTCGCGAAGTTGCAGCGTCATATATAAGCTGCGCTCTAAACTTGTAGCATCCACCACGTTAATAATGAGATCAGCAGGATGAGTTAGAACCGCACGCGATGCGATGGATTCATCAATACTATTACTATCATTACCACTGTCTAATGAGTAAATACCCGGAAGGTCAGTGAGCAAAAACTCATCCCCAGCATGCTTGAATTGTCCTGTTTTCTTTTCAACCGTGACGCCTGCCCAGTTACCAACTTGCTGTTTTGCGCCAGTTAAACCATTAAATAGCGTCGTTTTACCACTATTAGGGTTACCTACGGTTAGCACTTGATATTGCATTACACTCGCTCCACTTCAATTTTCTGAGCAATTGTTTCTCGCAATGCGACAGACACACCACGGACTTCGACTTGTAAAGGATCGCCCATTGGCGCACGTCGAATCACTTTGACTTCTGTATTGGGAAGCAGCCCCATTACCATGAGTTTCTTTCTGATATCTGATGAAAGACCATCTAACAACCGAATCGTCACCGTATCGCCAGGATTAATCTCTGATAACTTCATAGTGGCCCTTAAGAGTATTGCTAATGAGAAATATTATTATTTAATAAGTTTAGGTTGCCAATATTACTCCCCTATACCCCTTCAATCCTTGTGTGAAATCAAAGATTCCGTAAATGTTTTCACGCTTTCAAACGTCAACTTCGTAAATTTCCTCTCGTTATTTACGTCAAAATTAACAATTAAAAATGACACCTAACGAAACAAAAATGTCACAAACCAAGATAGAAAACAAAAAATGCAAATTAAAACAGTGGGTTAATTAAAAAACAAAACGTTGTCGCTTTTCTCATATAAACATGGCGTTATTTTTATAAGAAAAATAAGTAACCTCTCGTATAGTTACTCCATCGAGAGGGCAACCTCTCTAATAAATTCCAGAGGTGGCATGGCAACATGTCACTCCGGCAGCAAGCGAAGGTGTCCTTGACACCCGTGGTATAGTCCCCCCGGCTATACCACGATATTTTTTTTCACCTCTTTCAAAACTTCTTTACCTTATTCATCTTTTCAACACAGTTTTCGTTTTCACGAATGTCGCACACCATCATTCACCCAAATGAACCACGCTCTTTTGATACAGCAATACAACTGTCATTTATTTGTTGCAACTATTAGTAAATCATTCTCTTGAAGCCATTTATGCTTATTGCTATGAACATCGCGACTAACAGATAGAACGTGATCGTGCTTACGTGTTGAGAATGGATTTGTAGGCTAGATGTGATGAAGAAACAATGAAACTCACTGCGTTAGCAACTGCAGCAATAATAGAGCACTGTATGCAGCTCCCCAGCATCTTAACTATTAACTAGGGAGCTTATAATGAAGGTTTTCTAGTTAATTTCTTGGCTTTCTTGAGTCAAAGCAAACTTGGAAGGGGGCAAACCAAAATGCAGCTTAAACTTTTGGCTAAAGTAAGATGGATCATTAAAGCCACAGTTAAAGGCGACTTCACTGATTTTCTCACCCGCCAATAACTTTTCACACGCCGTTTCCAAACGAACCTCTGTGACATAGTCTTTTAACGTTCTTGACGAGGCAGATTTAAAACGTCTCTGCAAAGAGCGTTCAGACATATACAGCATTTTAGCGGCTGACGCAGTGCCAAATTCAGGATCATGGTAATGCTCTGCCACTAATTGATAGACTTTTTGCAACCACTCTTTCTCTGGTGTGACTTGATCTTCTGCAATAGTTACAGGATTGAGTTCTTGCTGCGGTTCATCCAGATAACTCCTTTCCTTCGCAGATGGCCATGTAATCTCGACTTTGTTTTGAGCATCAGAAGAGAAGACAGCCAAATAACCACCACTCGTTGTCACTAGTTGGGCAAGGTGGTCAATACTCAACTCAGAGTGATTTAAGTTAGATGGAAGCCCAGTCGCGACTTTATTAGGTAATTGCGTCCCGTAATCAAGAAAGCTCAATGACACAATATCATGCCCCTCTTCTAGCATAATTCTAACCGTTTGACCTCGGAAAGAGCGCTTGATGATATTGGCAAAAATGCTATTGAAAATAACATCAAGATTAAAGCTTTCCAGAGCAACCCGGCTCTGCTTACTCTCATCTTCTAGCTCTACCAAAATACCCGCTTTTGCAAAGTCATCTTGCCATACATCAACCACTGACTGAGTTATCTGACTCAAGTTGTAGTTCTGACTCCCACCACTTACATCACTTGGAACGCTTTTGAGTTCATTTAACTGCCAATTCGTTTTAGCCAAATGATCCTCCGTCGCAGTATCGAGAGGCATAGGTAGTTTCGCCACAATAAAGTCGACGCTTGATTTTATGGATAGAGCTACATGGTCTACGAGTAGGTTTCTAACTTGAATCTGTTTACGTAATTGCTGGTTGCTCGTAAGCAACACTCTACTTTGATGTCTTAACTGATTCGTTTTGAGAGTCACTTGAGCTGCTAGATCACGGTTAGCCTGTACAACGTAGCGCGAGCGCCAGAATACGAGTACTGCAACGACCGCAATACTAGCTACGACAAAGCCTAAAATAGCAAATCGCGATAGATACCAAGGATGAAGGACGATAAAGTGAGATTCTAAACCAACGACTCCAGCGGCAACTTGAGACTCATTACTGACCTGCAAGTGATATTCACCGGAACTAAGGTGCTCGAGTGTCAGTTGGCCCCCCTCTAACGTTTGCCATGGGTCATCGTTGTTCAATCGATAGTACAAGTTTTGACTGTCTGGTTTTGGCATCACACCGAATAAAAAACTCAGCGAAGATCCATATGGCAGTGTGAGCCCATTCAGATCGGCACTACCAACTTGCAGAACTTCATTTTCAAGCACAACTTGGCTAACAATAAACTTAGACTCTGGGGGATTAGATACAAGCAGCTTGGATGCTTCTGCTTTTACGAGTCCGTACTTCGACCCCAGAACAAGCTCTCGCTCACCAACTTCTGTCTGCTGTATAACGCTACAAATACCAGGGAGGAACTCATTGTTCATTAAGCCTGATGACGATGAGTAATGTTTCACTAACTCACCCGAAAGGTGGTAATAGCTTAAACCGACAGAGGAAGCTAACCATACACCTTGCCTGTCTCTGATCAAGCAAGCAGGTCTGGCGTTGGGCTCACTCATTTCAACAACACGTTTTTCATCGCTTCGTGTATCAGTTTTAAACACACCATAAGATGAAGCAAACCACTGGCTGCCATCAACCGCCGTGGTCATGTCTAATGATTCACCAAACTTTTCTGAAAAACGGATAAACTGGATGTTGTCATTACTGTATTGGTATACGCCATGATCGGTGCCTATTAATAGGGCATCTTCAGTATCATATAGGCGCGTAACCTTAGCAGGCAAATACTGACTTACTAGCCACTCACTTCCAAAGTTTCGTACGCTTCGTGCAGCAGTATCAACATTGTAAAGATGGTATCCGCTTGATACCCAAAGACGGTCATCACCATCAACGGTCACATGCTCTACGGCATGTCCGGCCATAACCTGTAAATAAGGATATGTAATCTTGTTGAGACCATTTAGCTCAAATATTTCCAGCCCTTTTGAGGTCGCAAGCCAAAGCATACCGTTTTGAAACGCAAATTCATTGATCTGCGACTCCAACTCTAAGACTTGGTTAATCCCACTCTTTCCTGAACGATAAATCTTTCGGTCATCAGCAAACCAAAGCGCACCATCAGGACCTTCAATAGTTTGCCGAATTCGTCCTGACAGGGTGTGTGAGTCATAACTACTAAAGGTCACTCGTTCAAATTTTTTACTAAATAGCGAGTAATAACGAATACCTTGGTTAGTCGCAATCCACATCCCTCCCATATTGTCGCTCAACAACGAATAAATCTTCGTGTTATCTAACTCTAACTCAAGAAAACTTGCAGGCGCGACTTCGGTGACCTCACCTGAAAAAAATGAGTACAAATAAAGGCCATGCTCTGTCCCCACCCAATACTCTTGATTTGTCTCTGCGAATGTCAAAACATGTGAGCCGCCAATTCTAATCACTTCTTTATCAGGCTGGTAAATGTTGAAAATTAAAGCGCCACGCAATGTACCTATCAAAATTTCTCTTCGCGTGTGTGAATAATAGACTTTCTCAATGTAGTTTTGACCTGAGGCAGCGACATGGTCAAACTTATCACCTTCAGAAAGATAGAAGCCGGAAGTCGTTGCTAGTGCCCACTTCGTTTCAACTAGCACCGCATCATTAATGTAAACGTAGCTATTATTACTATGTTGATAGAGCTGCAATAGAGAGAAAGAGTTTAACTCGCTAGTGTCGATATTGTAGGTATAGAAATGCGCGCCATCACTCACCCAAATATAGTTCTTTGAAGACCCTATTTTTCTTATTTGTGAGCCTGGATTTAAACTAAAGACTAAACGTCGCTCCTGATTTGGATAAGTTCGATAGACCTCATTTTCAATAAAGGTCCAAAAAGCACCTTTATGATAGGCCAACTGCTTGGCCGACGTTTGTAGGAAGCTACCTGATTTAGGCAATATAGTTTGACCATCGTAAAACAGGACTCTCCCGTGTACGTCATGAATCCACAAACCGCCCTTTTCACCCAAGAACAACTTTTTAGCCGCGATAAAAGTACCCTTTGCCTGAGTTGGCAAAGGGTAAAAGATTGCATTTGCATTATGAAGCGCAAATGCTTGGTAGGATAAGACAAAGCCCAACAGAGCAAGGGCTAATTGGCGTAGCAAGACGAAAACCTTTTGTATCAATTTGTGCTCTGAAAGTGACCGTTCATCGTTTGTAAAACATGGATTGATACGGTTATTTTGAGCTGATAATTATTGGTAATGATATCTCAATTACTTTCTGAGAAAAGGCTCGCCTTACCAAAGGTTGTAATTCTTACTACTGGATCACGTTAAAAAGACTACTCCTACATTACGACAGCACTTAATCTGACTTTTTGTTCAAGCATTGCTCAAAACTATTCGCCATATTGTTGAGAAAAGTAAAGTAACTGCCAGGTTTTGCTTCAATTGTACTCCCTAACGGGTCAAGCTCGCCTTTAGCGACGTCACTGCCTCTCATTACGCTCTGAACGACAGCCGGGGTAAACTGAGGTTCAGAAAATACACAAGCCACATCTCCACCATTTAGCTTTTGACGAATTTGAATTAAGGTCTTCGCTCCTGGCTTTCGTTCTGGGCTCACAGTAAAATGCCCCATTTGATTTAGTTCATAACGATCTTCGAAATAACCGTAAGCATCATGGAATACAAAGTAACCTTTGTTTTTTACTGGTGCCAGCTTCTGCTTTATCTGTTGGTCAGTGTCTTTTAGCTCGAGTTCAAACTTTTTGAGGTTCGCTTGATATTGAGCTGCATTTTCCGGATCAAGTGATACAAGTTGATTCACAACAGCCTTGGCCACTTGTTGTGCTTGGCTTACACCTAGCCAAAAGTGCGGATCATGTGAGCCATGATCGTGCCCATCATGGTCATGGTTGTGCTCACTATCAAATTCACGCAATTCTAGATTTGGAATTTGACTAATAGTCAAAGTATTCGATCTATCCGAAACAACTTTCTCTAGAAACGGTTCAAGATCATGTCCGTACCAAATAACCAAATCAGCCGAAGCGACCTTTTTAACATCCGATGGACGCAAAGCATAGTCATGGGGTGATGTGTTAGACTGCAATAGCACGTCTGGTGAAGTTACTCCTTGAGTAAGCTCTGTTACTAACAACTGAATAGGTTTGATACTCGTCAGTACCGTTACTGCCTGTGCTGGAAGTGTTAACATTGCTGAGGCAGCAAGAATTAATGCTCTTTTCATAGTTTTACTTGGGATATGGCGTGGAAAGTGAGATAATGTTACATTATAACATTATTGATTTGCAAATGAGTTTCATTCATGTCTTCCTTAGTCCATCTTGAGCAGTTATGCGTCGAGTTCGATGGCCGCAGAGTTCTCGATAACATTAGTATGGAATTAGAAAAGGGCAAAATAACTACCCTAATTGGTCCCAATGGAGCGGGAAAATCAACGTTAGTCAAAGTTATCTTAGGTCTTCAAAAGCCAACTAGCGGCAAGTTGAACCGACAAAGAAAACTGAAAATTGGTTACGTTCCTCAAAAGTTGAAGCTCAATGACTCCCTTCCATTGAATGTAACCCGCTTCCTAAATTTAGCAGGAAAATACAGTAAGCAGGAGTGCATTGATGCATTAAGGCTTGTTGGCGCTGAACATTTACTTAATAGTAATATGCATCGCTTATCCGGTGGTGAAAACCAACGAGTGTTACTGGCGCGCGCTCTGCTTCAGCGTCCTCAGCTGTTGGTATTAGACGAACCAGCTCAGGGTGTGGATATCCAAGGTCAAATCGATCTCTATGACTTAATTGAGAGCATTCGTCACCGCTTTGATTGTGGCGTATTTATGGTGTCGCATGACTTACATTTAGTGATGGCGAAAACGGACGATGTTATTTGTCTGCATCACCATGTTTGCTGCTCAGGTTCACCTGCCACTATTACTCAGCACCCTTCTTACATCGCACTATTTGGCAATGCTGCGAGAGAGTCTCTCGCGTTTTATCATCACGACCATGAGCATCATCATCACGATTTATCCGGAACGCCAGTAAGCGGTGATGCGATATCATGCTCCCACCATAAACACGGACATCACCATCATGATTGAGTTTCTCCTACCTTCTATTCTTGCTGGTATTGGTATCGCGATCATTGCCGGTCCGCTTGGGTCATTTGTCGTTTGGCGTAAAATGGCTTACTTCGGAGATACCCTAGCTCATGCATCATTAATGGGCCTAGCGCTGGGTTTTTTGCTCAATGTAAATCTCTACCTTGCCCTACTCGTCTGCTGTTTAGCTCTGGCCGTTTTGCTTGTCACTCTGCAAAAGCAACAACTTGTGGCTACAGACACGTTGTTAGGTATCTTGGCACACAGTGCACTCTCTATCGGTTTAGTATCGGTTAGCTTTTTGGAAAACGTGCGCGTCGATTTAATGAGCTACCTATTTGGGGACTTACTTGCCGTCTCTCCACAAGATCTGATGTTTATTTACGCAGGTGTTGTTGCGGTAAGTGCGTGTTTGTACGTCTTCTGGCGCCCACTGCTTTCTAGTACTGTTAGTGAAGAACTTGCCGCTGTTGAGGGCGTGAATACAGACTTAGTTAGATTGGTGTTAATGCTAATGGTGGGTGTAGTAATCGCAGTAGGTATGAAGTTCGTTGGCGCGTTGATCATGACTTCGCTCCTAATTATCCCAGCAGCAACAGCACGTAAAGTCTCTTCATCACCAGAGCAAATGGCATTGTTCGCATCCATTATTGGCTCAGTGGCAGTACTGATGGGGCTTAGCCTATCATGGCACTTCGATACACCGGCCGGCCCTTCCGTAGTGATCAGCGCAACATCCTTATTTATGCTGAGCCAGCTGATTAAAAGCAAAGCATAATCGCATTGAGCATTAAACGCGAAAGACCTTGCTAACAACAAACATAAATCCACGGAAACGGAAAAAGAAAAGCCTGCGAAATCGCAGGCTTTTTAATACTTATTAAGTAGTGTGGTCGATTACCAACCCGTCACTTCACGTAGACCTTGGCCAATCTCTGCTAGAGATTTCACAGTTTTAACGCCAGCCGCTTCTAGTGCAGCAAATTTGTCTTCAGCAGTACCTTTACCACCAGAGATAATCGCACCAGCATGGCCCATACGCTTACCAGGAGGCGCAGTTACACCAGCAATGTAAGAAACCACTGGCTTCGTTACATTTTCTTTAATGTATGCTGCTGCTTCTTCTTCTGCAGTACCACCGATCTCACCGATCATAACGATCGCTTCTGTCTCAGGGTCTTCTTGGAACAGTTTTAGGATATCAATGAAGTTTGAACCCGGGATTGGGTCACCACCGATACCAACACAAGTAGACTGGCCGAAACCTTCGTCAGTGGTTTGTTTAACTGCTTCGTAAGTTAGAGTACCGCTACGAGATACAATACCTACTTTGCCTTTCTTGTGGATGTGACCAGGCATGATACCGATCTTACACTCATCAGGAGTGATAACGCCCGGACAGTTAGGACCAATCATGCGAACGCCAGTTTCTTCTAGCTTCACTTTTACGTCGATCATATCTGTAGTAGGGATACCTTCAGTAATCGTTACGATTAGCTCGATACCCGCGTCAATCGCTTCTAGGATTGCATCTTTACAGAAAGGTGCTGGTACGTAGATGACTGTCGCTGTTGCGCCAGTCGCTTCTACTGCTTCACGAACTGTGTTGAATACAGGAAGACCTAGGTGAGTTTGGCCACCTTTACCTGGAGACACACCGCCAACCATTTGCGTACCGTATGCGATAGCTTGCTCTGAGTGGAAAGTACCTTGACCACCAGTGAACCCCTGACAGATTACTTTAGTGTCTTTGTTAATTAATACAGACATTATTTAGCCTCCGCAGCAGCAACAACTTTCTGAGCAGCATCAGTTAGCGACTCAGCAGCAATGATATCAACATCAGAATTAGCAAGAACTTCGCGACCTAGGTCAGCGTTAGTGCCTTCAAGACGAACAACAACAGGTACGCTTACGCCTACCTCTTTAACCGCGCCGATAATACCTTCTGCGATCATGTCACAACGTACAATACCACCGAAGATGTTAACAAGTACCGCTTTCACATTGTCATCAGATAGGATGATCTTGAATGCTTCAGCAACACGCTCTTTCGTCGCGCCGCCACCTACATCTAAGAAGTTAGCTGGTTTGCCGCCGTGTAGGTTTACGATATCCATCGTACCCATTGCTAGGCCTGCACCGTTAACCATACAGCCAACGTTACCGTCTAGTGCTACGTAGTTCAGCTCCCACTGAGCTGCGTGTGCTTCACGCTCATCTTCTTGTGAAGGATCGTGCATTTCACGAAGCTTAGGCTGACGATACAGTGCGTTTGAGTCGATGTTGATCTTACCGTCAAGACATAGCAAGTTGCCTTCACCAGTAATCACAAGTGGGTTGATCTCTAGCAGAGCAAGATCGTACTGAGAAAACATAGTGCCAAGACCCATAAAGATCTTAACGAATTGTTTGATTTGGTCGCCTTCAAGACCAAGTTTGAACGCTAGCTCACGACCTTGGTAAGCTTGTGGACCTACTAGTGGGTCAATTGCTGCTTTGTGGATGAGTTCCGGCGTTTCTTCCGCAACTTTTTCAATTTCCACACCACCTTCGGTAGAAGCCATGAAAACGATCTTACGGCTAGCACGGTCAACTACCGCACCTAGGTATAGTTCGTTCGCAATATTTGAAGCTTCTTCAACAAGGATTTTTGTTACTGGCTGACCGTTAGCGTCAGTTTGGTAAGTCACTAGGTTTTTACCTAACCACTTCTGTGCAAACTCTTTAACGCCTTCTTTTGTATCGTGTAGCTCTACGCCACCCGCTTTACCACGGCCACCAGCGTGAACCTGACATTTAACTACTTTCTTGGCTGTACTAATACGGCCTGCGGCTTCAAAAGCTTCTTGTGGTGTATCACACGCGTAGCCTTCTGGCACAGGCAAACCGAATTCTGCAAACAGCTGTTTGGCTTGGTATTCATGCAAATTCATTTCGATATTCCGTTTGTTTTTCCCTTAAGGGATTTATTATTTCCATAACGCTGCAGTCTTGGCTGCTTGTACGTCTGTAGGGTCTTCTCAAATCAATCCTTCATCATGAGTTCTCATACTGAAGGATTCAAATGAAGGCCAAACGTTGAGCTAGTCTAGCCATTGAAATTTTTAACGTCTAGCTACCTACGATAACTAGACGTTTTAGCGATATTAAACGTCTAATAGGAGACGTGCTGGGTCCTCTAGTAACTCTTTAATCGTTACTAGGAAGCCAACTGATTCACGACCATCAATTAGGCGGTGATCGTAAGATAACGCTAGGTACATCATCGGCAAGATTTCAACTTTGCCATCCACTGCCATCGGACGCTCTTGGATCTTATGCATACCAAGAATCGCTGATTGAGGTGGGTTGATGATTGGTGTAGACATTAGTGAACCGAACACACCACCGTTTGTGATAGTGAAGTTACCGCCCATTAGCTCGTCTACCGTTAGCTTGCCATCACGACCTTTAATAGCCAGCTCTTTGATGCCTTTTTCAACATCAGCGAAACCAAGCTTGTCACAGTCTTTTAGGACAGGTGTAACTAGACCACGTGGAGTTGATACCGCCATGCTAATGTCGAAGTAGTTGTGGTAAACAATGTCATCGCCATCAATCGAAGCATTTACTTCTGGGTAACGCTTAAGCGCTTCTGTTACTGCTTTCACGTAGAAAGACATGAAGCCCAAACGAATACCGTGACGCTCTTCGAACTGATCTTTGTACTGCTTACGAAGGTCCATGATTGGTTTCATGTTCACTTCGTTAAACGTCGTTAGCATTGCCGTGTTGTTCTTCGCTTCTAGCAGACGGTTAGCGACTGTCTTACGAAGGCGAGTCATTGGAACACGCTTCTGACTGCGAGCCGCTGCCGGCACGTCAACCACTGCTGGCGAGTCTTCTTTTGACGCAGATTTAGCGTTCGCAAGATGCGCTTCAATATCTTCGCGCGTAATACGACCACCAACACCAGTGCCTTTCACTTGGCTTGCTTCTAAGCCATGTTCAGCCAATAAACGGCGCACTGCTGGGCTTAGTGCGTCATTACTTTCTTCGCTAAGCGCAGCTTTGTGACGCTTATCAGGAGATGCTTCAGTACCTTCTGTTTTGTCTGCAGTTGGTTCACCTGCAACTGCGCCTGGCTTCAATTTAGCAATGATTTGTTTAGAAAGTACTGTCGCACCTTCTGCTTCAACAATAGCTTCTAAAACGCCAGCTTCCGGAGCTGGAACTTCTAGCACAACTTTGTCTGTTTCGATGTCAACCAAAACCTCGTCACGCTCTACTGCGTCGCCCGGTTGTTTGTGCCATGTCGCTACGGTTGCATCAGCAACTGATTCAGGTAAATCTGGAACCAGAATTTCAATTGTCATATCTGTTTCTTCCTTTAACTTCTAGTTCTTAATTCGAAGTTTTTGAGTTCACGTTCAGAGCGTCTTCAACCAACGCTTTTTGTTGTTTCAAGTGCACCGACATGTAGCCAACTGCTGGCGAAGCAGAAGCTGGGCGACCTGCGTATTTAAGATTTGCACCTGCAGGAATAGCGGCACGGAAGTTATGTTGGCTACAGTACCAAGCACCTTGGTTCTGAGGTTCTTCCTGACACCACACGAAGTCTTCAACGTTAGTGTATTGAGCAATTGCTGTTTGTACTTCTTCCATTGGGAATGGGTAAAGCTGTTCAATACGCACGATAGCAACATCGTCTTGCTCGTTGTTACGGCGCTGCTCTAGTAGGTCAAAGTAAACCTTACCAGCACAGAACACGACACGTTTCACTTTGCTTGGTTCTAAATCATCTACTTCTGGAATTGCAGATTGGAATGTACCATCCGCCAAGTCTTCAATCGTTGAAGTACATAGAGGGTGGCGCAGCAAAGATTTCGGTGACATAACAATGAGAGGTCGACGCATTGGGCGTACAACCTGACGACGAATCATGTGGTACACCTGAGCCGGTGTTGAAGGAACCACAACCTGCATATTTTGCTCAGCACAAAGCTGAAGGTAACGCTCTAAACGTGCAGATGAGTGCTCAGGACCTTGACCTTCATAACCATGAGGTAGAAGCATAGTAAGACCGCACAAACGCGCCCACTTTTGCTCGCCTGACGAGATAAACTGGTCGATAACAACTTGTGCACCGTTGGCAAAATCACCAAACTGTGCTTCCCAGATAGTTAAACCACCTGGTTCGGCTGTTGCGTAACCGTATTCAAACGCCAACACAGCTTCTTCTGACAATACTGAGTCAAAGACTTGGAATGGCCCTTGGTTGTCATGAATATTCGCTAATGGAATGTAAGTGCTTGCATCGGTTTGGTTATGAAGAACCGAGTGACGGTGGAAGAAAGTACCACGACCCGAGTCCTGACCAGAAAGACGAATACGCTTGCCATCGTCAACCAATGTAGCATATGCCAATGTTTCAGCCATACCCCAGTCAATAGCTTTTTCACCGGTCATCATTGCTAGACGATCGTTGTATAGCTTATTAACACGGCTTTGCAGTTTATGGCTTTCTGGGTACTGACACAGACGATTGCCTAGCTCAATAAGGCGTGTCTTGTCGTATTTTGAATCCCACTCCATATCCCATTCGTGCCCTAAGTAAGGGGACCAGTCTACAGAGTGCAACGCCATTGGACGCCATTCTTTAACAACCACTTCACCGCGATCTAATGCATCGCGATACTCATTGACTAACTGAGTCGCTGTCTCGATATCTGATTCATTTTTATCGATCAGAACATCTGCATACAATTTGCGTGGTGTAGGATGCTTTTTGATTTTCTGGTACATCAAAGGCTGAGTCGCATTTGGCTCATCCGCCTCATTGTGACCGTGGCGACGGTAACATACAAGATCGATCACGACATCGCGCTTGAACTCGTTACGGTAATCCAATGCAATGCGAGTAACAAAAGCAACTGCTTCTGGGTCATCGGCATTTACATGGAAAATTGGCGCCTGCACCATCTTCGCGATATCGGTACAGTACATCGTAGAACGCGTGTCACGAGGATTAGACGTCGTAAAGCCTACTTGGTTGTTGATGACGATACGTACCGTACCACCAACTTGGAACCCACGAGCAAGAGACATGTTGAACGTTTCGGCAACCACACCCTGACCAGCGATTGCTGAATCACCGTGGATGGTGATAGGAAGCACTTTGCTACCTTGATTATCACCCAAGCGGTCTTGACGTGCTCGAACTGAGCCCATGACTACCGGGTTTACGATTTCTAGGTGTGATGGGTTAAATGCAAGCGCTAAGTGAACATCACCGCCTGGAGTCGCAAAATCAGCAGAGAAACCTTGGTGATATTTCACATCACCCGTCCCCCAAGTTTCGTCGTGTTTACCGGCGAACTCATCAAACAGGTCTTGAGGTTTCTTACCAAGTACGTTCACCAGCATGTTCAAACGACCGCGGTGAGCCATACCGATAACCACTTCACGCATTCCACTTGTACCCGCATGACGAATCAACTCTTTCGTCATCGGAATCAACGCATCACCACCTTCTAAAGAGAAACGTTTTGCACCTGGGAATTTCGCCCCGAGGTAACGCTCCAAACCTTCAGCGGCTGTTAGCTCTTCTAGGAATGTGCGCTTCTCATCTTTGTTGAATGATGGCTGGCCTACGACAGACTCAAGGCGTTGCTGAATCCAACGCTTTTGCTCTGTGTCAGTCATGTGCATGTATTCAGCACCGATGGAACCGCAATAAGTTTTGTTGAGGGCTTCATAGATATCTTTCAACTTCATGGTTTCTTGCCCAACAGCAAAAGAACCTACGTTGAAAGTTTCTTCGAAGTCATCTTCGGTAAGATTATGAAAAGCAGGGTCTAACTCCGCCACTGTTGGGCGTTGCCATAGACCTAGTGGGTCTAATTCTGCAGCTTCATGCCCGCGGAAACGGTATGCGTTGATTAGCTGTAGAACTTTTACTTGTTTTGCATCGACATCTGGGTCACTAACTTGGACATTGTAATGCTTTGTTTCTCTAGCGAGTCGTCGGAAGTAGTCACGGACACGTGAATGTGGTTGTTCTGCCACTTCTTCTGATGGCTTAGGTAAGCCTTCAAAAACACGTTTCCACTCCTCACTTACCAGATCGGGATCACTTAGATACAGTTCGTAGAGGTCCTCTACATACGTTGCATTGGCGCCAGCCAAGTGTGAAGACTCGAGCCATGCCTTCATCACGCCGTTGTGCATATTTTCCCTTAACCAGTAGTTTTCACGTTTGCTTCGGTCTTTGCCGAGCTATAAGAGCCGACTAAAAATACGGTCGGCAATTTTTGTATTCTTTACTCGAATATTACTGAAGCAGTGAAGCGGTCATATCGGGTGATCCGCAACACTGCGACACTCCTAAGAGCGAGTAAATTAAACCGAACGATTAACCAACATCGACTTAATGTGACCGATGGCTTTCGTCGGATTTAATCCCTTAGGACAAACACTTACACAATTCATGATGCCATGGCAACGAAAAACGCTAAATGCATCATCAAGATCAGACAAACGTTCATCTGTTGCCGTATCGCGGCTATCAATTAGCCAACGGTACGCTGCGAGAAGACCAGCTGGGCCGATGAATTTATCAGGGTTCCACCAGAATGATGGGCAAGACGTTGTACAACATGCACACATGATACATTCGTACAATCCATCTAAATGCGCACGATCATCAGGCGATTGTAGGTTCTCACGTGATGGTGGTAATGCACCATCATCAATCAAGAATGGTTTAACTTTCGCATAGTTATCATAGAACTGCGTCATGTCAACGATAAGATCGCGCACGACAGGTAACCCTGGTAGTGGACGAATAACTATCTTATCGCCTTGTAGAGCAGATAACGGTGTGATACACGCTAGGCCGTTTTTACCATTCATATTCAAACCATCAGAACCACACACCCCTTCACGGCATGAGCGACGGAAAGCGATGCTTGGATCTTGCTCTTTTAGCAGAATCAATGCATCAAGCACCATCATGTCTGAGCCTTCGTCTACCTCAAGGGTATACTCTTTCATGTAAGGCTTAGTATCCACATCCGGATTGTAACGGTATAAAGAGAAGTTTAATTTCATAGTCGTATCCTCCCTTTAGTATGTACGTACTTTCGGCGGGAAAGCTTCACGATGCGTTGGCGTCATGTTTACATCACGCTTAGTCATCGCTTCTGTTTCCGGATTGTAGATAGAGTGACATAGCCAGTTCTCATCATCACGCTCAGGGAAATCGAAACGAGCATGTGCGCCACGACTCTCTGTACGGTAGTTCGCTGCAACGGCAGTTGAAAACGCGGTTTCCATCAGGTTATCAAGTTCTAGACACTCGATACGCTGCGTGTTGAACTCTGAAGACTTGTCCGCTAGATGCGCGTCTTTCAAACGTTCGCGAATCACTTTCAACTCTTCTAGACCGGTTGCCATCGCATCGCCTTCACGGAATACCGAGAAGCTGTTTTGCATGCATGCTTGTAGGTCTTTACGAATCTGAACTGGATCTTCACCACCAGTGCTGTTTTCCCAACGCATAGTACGCGCTAGAGACGCTTCAATATCAGATTCTGTTGCAGGACGAGCTTCTGCTTGCGCTGCTAGCGTTTCGCCAAGGTGCAAGCCAGTGGCACGACCAAATACGACCAAGTCTAGTAATGAGTTGCCACCCAGACGGTTAGCACCGTGTACCGATACAGAAGCAATCTCACCACATGCGTAAAGGCCTTGTACTTCCATCTCGCTACCGTCGGCCTTCTGCTTAATTGCTTGGCCAGAGACTTGAGTAGGTACACCACCCATCATGTAGTGACAAGTTGGAATTACTGGAATTGGCTCTTTCACTGGGTCAACGTGTGCAAATGTACGAGACAGTTCACAGATACCTGGTAGACGTGATTCAAGTACTTCTTTACCAAGGTGATCAAGTTTCAACTTGATATGTGGACCCCAAGGACCATCACAGCCGCGGCCTTCACGAATTTCAATCATCATTGAACGAGCAACCACGTCACGACCAGCAAGGTCTTTCGCGTTTGGTGCGTAGCGCTCCATGAAGCGTTCACCATCTTTATTTAGAAGGTAACCACCTTCACCACGACAACCTTCCGTCACTAGAACACCCGCGCCAGCAATACCTGTTGGGTGGAACTGCCACATTTCCATGTCTTGCATTGGAACGCCTGCGCGAAGTGCCATACCAACGCCATCACCCGTGTTGATGTGCGCGTTAGTGGTCGATGCGTAAATACGACCTGCACCACCTGTAGCTAGAATGGTTGCTTTTGATTTGAAGTAACAGATTTCACCCGTTTCCATACAAATCGCAGTACAACCCATGATTGCGCCGTCTTGGTTTTTCACAAGATCTAAAGCGTACCACTCCGAGAAGATGGTTGTTTTGTGTTTTACGTTTTGCTGGTAAAGCGTGTGAAGAAGTGCGTGACCAGTACGGTCTGCAGCAGCGGCTGTACGAGCAGCCTGCTCACCACCAAACTCTTTAGATTGACCACCGAATGGACGTTGGTAGATGGTACCGTTATCGAAACGAGAGAATGGCAGACCCATTTTTTCAAGCTCGATAACTGACTCAGGACCATTTTTACACATGTATTCAATCGCGTTCTGGTCACCGATGTAGTCGGAACCTTTAACGGTATCGTACATGTGCCATTGCCAATCGTCTTTGTGCGAGTTACCCAGAGCAACAGTAATGCCACCCTGTGCAGACACAGTATGAGAACGTGTTGGAAATACTTTTGACAACAAAGCACATGATAGGCCTTGTTCTGAAATTTGTAGTGCAGCGCGCATACCTGCACCACCAGCGCCGATTACTACGGCATCAAACTCACGAACTGGAATAGACACTTACGCACCCCACAGAATAAATAGACCAGAGAAGACATAGCCGAATAGCACGGCAATAACACCAAGTTGTAGTGCGCCACGTAGTTTCGCGCACTTAATGTAATCAGTTAATACCTGCCACAAACCAACCCAAGCGTGAATCAGGATCGAGACAAGTGCCAACATGGTGAATACTTTAGTGAAGGTACCACCAAAGAATTGGGTCCAAGATGCGTAAGAGATATCTGAAAATGCACAGAAGCTAATCAGATAAATCGTGTATAGCGTCATAATGATTGCAGTTGCACGAATTAGTAGGAAATCGTGTACACCATTACGACCAAATGAAGATACGTGTTTTACCATACCAAGATCCCCGCCAATAATGATAATACTGCTGTTGCACCAAACGCGACTTTAGCGCTCATCGTGCCTGAATCTAGTTCTTCAAAGTGACCTAGATCCATCAATAAGTGACGGATACCACCTGCGATGTGGTAGGCAAGTGCAGTAAGAATTCCCCACAGGATGAATTTTACGAAGAAGCTATCGACGATGTCAGCGGCTTCCATAAAACCCATTGGGGATGACAGAGAAATGGATAGTAACCACAGTAATATACCCACCGCAACAAACGTAATTACCCCAGACACACGGTGTAGGATGGATGCGATTGCTGTGATAGGAAAGTGGATGGTCTGTAAATCTAAATTAACAGGTCTTGACTTTCTTTCTTTCACGGGCTTGCTCACTCAGCTCCATTGAGCATTTATTGTTATAACCAATTTCAGCTTCCAAACGTACAAAAGTTAACATCTACTTAACAAATATCGCGAGTAACCACCCAGATAATTGTAAACGATTTGTTAACAAACGGAATCCAGCAACAAACCTCACTCTTTGTTTCTAGCCCCGAATTTATAAGGATTTAACTAAAATTTTCTTTGCCAATATACGGCGAGCAACATTCTAATACAATTGGTGTAACAAATTATGCTACATAGAACAGATTTTTAACGATTTTCATGAGAAAAATCATAACAAGTGCACACAAAGATGGAGAAAAATTGACTTTAAGCTTTAACAACAGTACAAAAATGGCACATAAACATCCTGGACGGATTAAATAATAAACAAAGGAGATTGTTATGGCGGATAAGAAAGCGACCCTTCATGTTGAAGGTCAAGCGCCAATCGAACTGCCAATTATGGACGGTACGCTAGGTACACCTGTAATTGACGTTCGTAAGCTGGGAGCCAATGGTTACTTTACTTTTGACCCAGGTTTTCTTGCCACTGCATCTTGTGAATCATCAATCACGTACATCGATGGCGGCAAAGGTATTCTTTTGCACCGCGGTTTCCCGATTGATCAATTAGCCAATAACGCAGATTACTTAGAAGTATGTTACATCCTTCTTTATGGTGAAGCCCCTACCCGAGAACAATACGAGCAATTCAAAACGACCGTTACTCGTCACACAATGGTACACGAGCAAATCGCAAGCTTTTTCCATGGCTTCCGACGCGATGCTCACCCAATGGCGGTAATGTGTGGTGTAGTTGGAGCACTTGCAGCCTTCTATCACGACTCTCTTGACATTAACAACGACGAACACCGCGAAATTGCAGCGTACCGCCTGCTGTCAAAAATGCCAACACTGGCGGCGATGTGTTACAAATATTCTATCGGTCAGCCATTTATTTACCCTCGTAACGACCTTAGCTACGCAGAGAACTTCTTGCATATGATGTTCGCAAACCCTTGCGAAGAGTATGAAGTAAATCCTGTGGTTGCCCGTGCGATGGATAAGATTTTCACTCTACACGCGGATCACGAACAGAATGCGTCGACATCAACTGTACGTCTAGCTGGCTCTTCTGGTGCGAACCCATTTGCATGTATTGCCGCTGGTATTGCATCCCTTTGGGGACCTGCTCACGGTGGTGCGAACGAAGCCTGCTTGAGAATGCTAGAAGAGATTGGCAGCGTCGATAAGATCCCTGAATATGTAGACCGCGCGAAAGACAAAGATGACCCATTCCGCTTAATGGGCTTTGGTCACCGCGTTTACAAGAACTACGACCCACGTGCGACAGTAATGCGCGAAACGTGTCATGAAGTTCTCAAAGAGCTAAACATTCAAGACCCTCTGCTAGACGTTGCAATGGAACTTGAGCGCATTGCGCTTTCTGATGAGTACTTCGTGTCTAAGAAGCTGTACCCGAACGTAGACTTCTACTCAGGTATCATTCTTAAAGCGATTGGTATTCCAGTTTCTATGTTTACGGTTATCTTCGCGATTTCTCGTACCATCGGCTGGATTGCTCACTGGAACGAAATGCATAGCGATCCACTGAACCGCATTGGTCGTCCTCGTCAGCTATACACTGGCGAAACACAACGTGAGTTTTCTCCACTTCACGAACGTGAATGATCTTTTAGTACGAAGATAGACAAACAAAAGGGTTGAGATTTTCGTCTCAACCCTTTTTCTTTTCAGCACTTAACGTTACGAATAGCGAACGTTAAACCGGATTATCTATATCGATAAACTCCACATGTAGGCCGTATTCATCCGCTAGCCATTTGCCTAAGGCCTGAACACCATAACGCTCAGTAGCATGATGACCTGCAGCAAAGTAATGAATGTCCATTTCACGAGCGGTATAAGTGGTGCGCTCTGAAATTTCTCCAGAGATAAATGCATCCAGCCCGTGCTGTACAGCAAGTTCAATGAAATCCTGCCCTCCACCAGTGCACCAGCCGACTGTCTCAATCATCTTATCAGTATTCTCTGGAGCGATATGCAGAGGCTCTCTTTCAAGAACTTGGTTGATCTTACTCGCAAATTCAACACCAGACATCGGCTTTTTCAAGCGCCCAAACATAGCAACTGACTGAGGGTGCCCTTCAAGCCCACCTTCTACTTCGATTTCAAGTAAGCGAGCTAATTCAGCGTTGTTGCCTAGCTCTGGATGAATATCTAGAGGAAGGTGATAACCATATAAGTTGATATCATTTTTGATCAGGCTACGAATTCGTTTACCTTTCATGCCACGAATTGGCTCAGGCTCACCTTTCCAAAAATAGCCATGATGAACAAGCAATGCGTCTGCATTAAGCTCAATCGCTTTATCGATTAAGGCTTGAGAGGCGGTTACGCCAGTGATAACACGCTTTACCGCTGATTTCCCTTCTACCTGTAACCCATTTGGTGCGTAATCTTTAATTAACTGCGGTGACAGTTTGTCATTAAGAATCTGTTCTAACTTTAAGTTATTCATTATTACTTCCAATTTCTAGCGCATGTAAACCTAAATAACCTCTCGATGGAATCAGACGAAAGAGTGCAACCTAGTTGATACAACAACGTTTTGACATCTGGCACCTTGATATCATTTAGGTCTTTAAAGTGTATCTCGAACCCTAATATCGATGCTAGCCACCCTACCCTCAAAAGCAAATTTAGTTACAATAACAAAGCTTGTCGCCTCACCATAAATTTAGGGATACGGATGAACCAACTGCAACGCTTTTACCAATGGATCGCCACTTCACCTCCGCTTTTCAAGTTAACCCCTCCGTTTGCAACCTTAGAAGATGTCTCGGTCAAACCTTTGAATAGCTCAGAACAATACAATGGTAATCCGAGGCTGGGTTTTTTATATCAGCACCTATGCACTGCGGCTCTTTCTAATTCAGAACGATATCAGATTATTGCCGAAGAAATTCAGTTAAACGACGCGGAAGGTAAGACCATTGGTGCTGTCGATTTGGTGTTGCGGAATACAGAATCAAATCAAATAGAACACTGGGAAGTGGCGATTAAGTTTTATCTTCTTTATAACGGCGTTTGGTATGGTCCGAATGCTCACGACCAGCTGCATACAAAACTGAATAGAATGCTTACTCATCAATTGAAAATGAGCGATCGCCCGGAATTTCAAAAAATAATTCCGTTAAACGACGCCCCACAAGAGCGCCTAATGATGCAAGGACGACTCTATATCAATCCGTTTACTCCAGAGCCACCCCCTAAGGAGTGCTTGGGTTATGAATTAAATCCAAGTCAGATTAGTGGTTACTGGTGCTATCAAAGTCAATGGGATTTAATTGGTAAACCCCTTTATCATTTACATAAACCATGCTGGGCGATCGGTACAGACGATTTCTCTCAACCTATTGAAAAGCCTTTAGATCGATTCATACACGCACAAACGGAAGACGGTCAATTCTGGTTTGTGGTACCAGATTCATGGCCCGGAGATAAAGCGGTTCGGGGCACTTAAACATGAAAGGGTTGATGTTTTCACATCAACCCTTTGCTAGATACATTGACCATTGGATGTTTTACAAACCAGCGGCTGCAAACACTTGATTAACGATCTCTTGTGCTTCAGCTTCGATTTGTTTCAGATGTTCTTCACCTTTGAAGCTTTCACAGTAAATCTTGTAGATGTCCTCTGTGCCTGATGGACGAGCAGCGAACCAACCGTTAGCTGTCGTTACTTTAAGGCCACCAATCGCAGCACCATTGCCTGGTGCATGCGTTAGACGAGCAGTGATCTCATCACCTGCTAGAGTTTCAGCCGCAACCATTTCTGGTGACAACTTCTTCAATACGTCTTTTTGTGGGCCATTTGCTACAGCTTGAATACGGTTGTACTTCGACTCACCGTGCTTCGCCGCTAGCTCTTCATAGTAATCTTGTGGGTTCTTACCCGTTACCGCAGTGATCTCTGCTGCTAGAAGGCATAGCAAGATGCCATCTTTGTCTGTTGACCAAGGCGTGCCATCTTTACGAAGGAAAGACGCACCAGCACTTTCTTCGCCGCCGAAACCAAACTTACCAGTGTACAGACCGTCTACAAACCATTTGAAACCAACAGGCACTTCACATAGCTCACGACCTAGATCCGCAACAACACGGTCAATCAGCGCACTTGAAACTAGTGTTTTACCAACAGCGACATCTTTACCCCACTCGTCACGATGACGGTACAAGTAGTCAATACAAACGGCTAAGAAGTGGTTCGGGTTCATCAAACCTTTTGGCGTAACGATACCGTGACGGTCGTAGTCAGGATCGTTACCAAATGCTAAATCGTATTCGTCTTTCAGTGCCAATAGACCCGCCATTGCGTAAGGAGAAGAACAGTCCATACGCACAACGCCGTCTTTATCTAGCGACATGAATTGGAAAGAAGGATCGATAGATTCACTTACTAGCGTTAGGTCTAGGTTGTATGCCTGACCAATTTGACGCCAGTAATCGATACCGCTGCCACCCAATGGATCTACACCAATCTTCAGGTTCGCTTTTTGGATTGCTTCCATATCGATAACGTTCACCAGGTCATCAATGTATGGCTTCACCAAGTCCATCTCTACAAACAGATCCGATGCTTTTGCTTCTGCTAGTGGTAGGCGTTTAACACCTTGTAAACCTTCAGCAATCAATTCGTTCGCACGATCTTCGATAGCTTGAGTCAACTCAGCTTCTGCAGGACCACCATGTGTCGGATTGTATTTGATACCGCCGTCTTGTGGTGGGTTATGTGATGGGGTAATAACGATACCGTCTGCTTTTTCATCGTGTTTGATGTTGTAAGTCAGAATCGCGTGTGAAATACCCGGTGTTGGCGTGTAACCGTTGTCTTGTTGGACAATCACTTTCACACCGTTTGCAATCAGTACTTCAATCACACTTGAGAAAGCAGGCTCAGATAGCGCATGCGTGTCTTTACCCACAAACAACGGGCCAATTGTGCCTTGCTCAGCACGAACTTCTGCTACCGCTTGAGCGATCGCTAAAATGTGGTTTTCGTTAAAAGTGTGCTTGTCTGCAGTACCGCGGTGGCCAGAAGTACCAAATTGAACTTTGTGTTCTGCGTTTGCCGCGTCTGGTTGAAGTAAGAAGTAGTTAGCAACGAGTGCTGGGATATTGTGAAGATCTTCCTGCTGCGCTTTTTGCCCAGCACGAGGGTGCATAGCCATGTTTGACATCCTTTCTTTCAATACAAATAAAATTAAAAAAGCCTCATAATATCCGCTCACTGCGACGCATTATGAGGCTTCTATCAGGTTTCTTAGATTGAACCTGTTACTTTTTCTATTAAGTCAGGTTGGAACCCCATGTGTGCCATCACTTGTTCAACCATCTGTCTTTTACGACTTGTATTGTTATTCGTGATAACCCAAAACGGTGTGCCAGGAATGGCTTTTGGCTTGGTCGTATTACCGTTTGCTAGCAAGGTTTCTTCATTATCTGCAAAGTACACGCGTTTGCGTCCTTTTACATTCGTAGCCTGGGCGAAACCTTCTGGATTCAATTTATGTAAGGTCGATAATACCAACATAAAGCGATCAATCGCTTTTTTTAGACCGGCAAACTCATCAGAAATAAGCAGCGAACGCATTTCTTTCACTACATCAACAGATTCCGTTTTACCCGCATCTTTACTTACTACAATCCCTTGTGGCTTCTCTACTACAGGCGCGGCTTTAGCTTCCTGCAACTGACCATCAAGGTTTAAAAGGCGTCGCAAAATATCCGAGGCGCTTTCACCGATATGCTTAGTTTGACTAGCTATATAACGGTATAGATCCTCATCAACCTCAATTGTTTTCATTCGCTTTTCACATTCTCAATGTTTAAACTCTGGGGGATTATAACGAGATCCACGCGGATACTCCACGTTAAACCCATCACGAATAAGATAAAATGTCAGCATTACTCAACTATAAGCAGGAAGGCCAAGGCCAAACAGTTGTTTTGATTCACGGATTGTTTGGTAGTTTAAGTAATCTGGGTCTACTCGCCCGCGATCTTATTAAAGATCACACGGTGATCAGTATTGATCTGAGAAATCACGGCCTCTCTTTACACTCCGAAGTCCATAACTATACCGATATGGCAAAAGATGTGGCTCAGCTCCTTCAGCACTTAAACGTTGAGCCATCTATTGTTATTGGTCACTCCATGGGCGGAAAAGTCGCGATGGCTCTTGTGGACATTGCGCCAAATGTAGTCAAGCAGTTAGTCGTTCTCGACATGGCGCCTGTAGCCTACACTACGAACCGTCACGATAATGTTTTTAACGGCTTACATGCTGTTATTAATGAAAAACCAGCAAATCGACAGCAAGCCATGGATATCCTAGCTCAACATATTGAACTCGATGGTGTAAGACAATTTCTCTCTAAATCACTGTACAAAAATGGCGATAAGATGGATTGGCGGTTTAACGTACCGAGCCTTTTTGAGAATTATGACCAAATTATTGGCTGGCAAGAAATCACACCAACAGATATCCCAACTTTATTTATCAAAGGCGGCGACTCTGACTACTTAATGCCAGAACATCAGCCGGCAGTGAAGCGACAATTTAACCATGCTAAAGCACACATTATCGCTGGCACTGGTCACTGGTTACACGCCGAGAAACCGACAGAAGTAATGAGAGTCATTCGAAAATACATTTCGAGTTAACAAATTCGAAAAGCAACACTAGATTATTGAAATAACCCTTCTTGTAGTGCATTAACTTTACCGTTTAACAGTGGTATAGTGCGCCCAAGATTTTTCGGCATGAAGGGCTAAAATGCTTTACGACTATATGGATATGCTCGAGTCTATTGGGCTCGATCTTCTTTTTGCTGCTATCTTTTTTTTCATCGGGATGGCGATAAAAGATGTGCTAAAGCAAGGCAATGTACCTGTTTTTGGTCGTCGTATTGTGTGGTTAGTCCTTTTCCTAGGCTGTGCTGGCTTTATTGCAAAAGGTGTAATTCAGCTAACTTGGGAAGGCTCAGGGTTAGGTTAAACCCTTAGTAACATCGCCAATAACAAACAATGTAAAGGTATAGACTCTATGGCAAGTGTAGGTATCTTCTTCGGTAGCGACACAGGTAATACTGAAGCCGTTGCAAAGATGATTCAAAAGCAACTAGGTAAACATCTAGTTCACGTTCAAGACATCGCGAAAAGCAGCAAAGAAGACATTGATAACTTCGATCTTCTTCTTCTAGGTATCCCAACTTGGTACTACGGCGAAGCACAATGTGATTGGGATGACTTCTTCCCTGAGCTTGAGCAAATCGACTTCTCTACTAAGCTAGTGGCTATCTTTGGCTGTGGCGACCAAGAAGACTACGCAGAATACTTCTGTGACGCGATGGGCACAGTCCGTGATATCGTTGAATCTAAAGGCGGCACAATTCTTGGCCATACCTCGACAGAAGGCTACGAATTTGAAGCGTCTAAAGCACTTGTTGAAGGTGACGAAAGCCAATTCGTAGGTCTATGTATTGATGAAGACCGCCAACCAGAATTGACTGACGAGCGTGTTGAAAGCTGGGTTAAACAGATCTATGAAGAGATGTGTTTAGCTGAGCTAGAAGGCTAATCAAATTGAATGATGCAAAGACCTCCACTTGGAGGTCTTTTTGTATGTATTGTCACACAGCATCGGTAAGTACTTCCTCTTCGCGATACTGAGGTTTCTTTCTTACATAAAGCTTGCGTTGAACCTCTGAAACCACATTCCCCTGTTTATCTTTTACATGAGTAATAAACTCAGGAAAACACTTTTCTCCATTC
Organism: Vibrio sp. YT-17; assembly: GCF_033337375.1. Taxonomy (NCBI): domain Bacteria; kingdom Pseudomonadati; phylum Pseudomonadota; class Gammaproteobacteria; order Vibrionales; family Vibrionaceae; genus Vibrio; species Vibrio sp. YT-17. The sequence goes on along the minus strand of NZ_JAWOQP010000012.1, from coordinate 55,539 downwards.
CGTGTCATTTGATAAATGTTTTCCAGCATCCCTTCAGTGACCTCAAATTCTGCAAACAAATCACTTTGCCCCGGCTTAATAAAGTTAATGCTTGCCTCTTTATCCCACACATAATATTCCTCTCGTAGAATCCCCATCAGCATCAACGAGTAAATAGGATCAGTTAAAGAGAAAATACTGCCGCCATATTGGGTGCGATTGGCATTTTTATTCCACCAGCGAAGCTTTAAACGTACCTTTACAGTACGGAAGTCTTGAGAAATATGTAAGATTTTAATACCCGCCCCCCAAAAAGGAGGCCAAATATTGAGTGCGAACTTTACAATTCCTGGTTTGTATATCTTCGCTAGTCGCCTATTCATCGCTATCCCTGCCCTCTCCAAGCTTAATGTTACACAATTGTAACTGGTCAGAGCTGTAATATAATGGACCTGTTTCTAATTTACAAAAAGATTCTATTAACCCTTTGAAGTTCGTGGTTTAATGTTCCGAACGCTTATCCTATAATGGTAGGAAGATTGAATTCTGTTAAATCGCTGCAGATGATCCAACGGGAAAGTATATGTCAGATAATAATCAGGCGCTGAAGGATGCGGGTTTAAAAGTAACCCTTCCGAGGCTAAAAATTCTAGAAGTACTTCAGCAGCCAGACTGCCAGCACATCAGTGCTGAAGATTTGTACAAAAAGTTGATTGATCTAGGTGAAGAAATTGGCCTAGCAACTGTTTACCGAGTTCTAAACCAGTTCGACGATGCTGGTATTGTAACTCGTCACCACTTTGAAGGTGGAAAGTCAGTCTTCGAATTATCGACTCAACATCACCACGACCACCTAGTGTGCCTAGACTGTGGTGAGGTAATTGAATTTTCTGACGATCTTATTGAAGAACGTCAAAAAGAGATTGCAGCTAAGTACAATGTCACACTAACAAACCACAGCTTATACTTGTACGGCAAGTGTAGCGATGGTGGTTGTAAAGACAATCCAGATGCACACAAACCGAAAAAATAAGGGTTTGTTAATTTAAAAAGTAAACGTCAGCACATGCTGGCGTTTTTTGTTTCTAGAAGTCAGTACCTTAGACGTCAGTACTTTGGTTACAGAACAAAAGCTACTAAACACCCATCTTTTTTCTCCACAGTTTTGCACATCTATATAGCACTCTGTGGGATTAGGTATAAAAAATGCCAGCGTTTGCTGGCATTTTTTCATCGTTCTCAGCATTAATTGAAATTATTGATTCTCAATTTTTGCCCAGGTATCACGTAGACCAACCGTGCGGTTGAATACTAGATTATCTGCTGAAGAGTCTTTCGAGTCTGCACAGAAGTAACCCATACGTTCAAACTGGTAACCTTTTTCTGCTTCTGCAGAAGCTAGGCTAGGCTCGACGAAGCCATTGATCACAACTAATGATTCAGGATTGATAGTAGAAGCAAAATCTTCCGCTGCGCCTGGGTTTGGCACCGTAAATAAACGATCGTACAGGCGAATTTCCGCTGGAAGAGCTTTATCAGCTGACACCCAATGAATAACGCCTTTCACTTTACGACCATCTGCTGGGTTTTTACCTAGCGTATCTGCATCGTAAGAACAGAAGATCGTTGTGATGTTGCCTTCGGCATCTTTCTCAACGCGCTCAGCTTTGATCACGTAAGCACCACGTAAACGAACTTCTTTACCTAGCACTAAACGCTTGTACTTTTTGTTCGCTTCTTCACGGAAGTCTTCACGCTCAATCCACAATTCACGCGTGAATGGCACTTCACGCACGCCCATTTCTGGTTTATTTGGGTGGTTGGCAACTGTCAAGTTTTCTACTGCGCCTGCTTCAAAGTTTTCGATAACAACTTTAACAGGATCCAGTACAGCCATTGCACGCGGAGCGTTCTCGTTTAGGTCATCACGAATACAAGATTCTAATGAACTAAACTCGATCATATTTTCTTGCTTCGTTACACCAATACGCTTACAAAACTCACGAATAGATGCAGGTGTGAAGCCACGACGACGCAGACCTGAGACAGTCGGCATACGTGGATCATCCCAACCATTAACCAGTTTTTCAGTAACTAGCTGGTTAAGCTTACGCTTAGACATCACTGTATATTCAAGGTTTAAACGACTGAACTCGTATTGATGTGGACGGCTTTCGATCGTGATGTTGTCTAGAACCCAATCGTACAGACGACGGTTATCCATGAATTCAAGCGTACAAATAGAGTGCGTAATGCCTTCTAATGCATCAGAAATACAGTGCGTAAAGTCGTACATTGGGTAAATGCACCACTTATCACCAGTTTGGTGGTGCGTAGCAAAACGCACACGGTATAAAACTGGATCGCGCATGACCATGAATGAAGAACCCATGTCGATTTTAGCACGAAGACACGCTTTACCTTCTTCAAATTCACCAGCGCGCATTTTTTCAAACAACGCCAAGTTCTCTTCAACAGAACGGTCACGGTATGGACTTGGTTTACCTGGCGCCTTTAGTGTGCCGCGGTATTCACGAATTTGCTCTGGACTTAGCTCATCTACGTACGCTAAGCCTTTGTTAATCAATTCAATTGCATATTCGTAAAGCTTATCGAAGTAGTTTGATGAGTAACATACTTCACCACTCCACTCAAAGCCCAACCAGTTTACATCTTTCTTGATAGACTCAACGTATTCGATGTCTTCTTTTTCAGGGTTTGTATCGTCGAAACGCAGATTACATTGACCCTGGTAGTCCTGAGCAATACCGAAGTTCAAACAGATAGACTTAGCATGACCGATATGCAGGTAGCCATTTGGCTCCGGCGGGAATCGAGTATGCACGCTAGTGTGTTTACCATCCGCTAGATCTTTATCAATGATCTGGCGAATAAAGTTTGATGGACGAGCATCAGCTTCACTCATCTATAGCACCTCAAAAATATTAGTATTGTCAGAGAAAACGGAACCCTGTATCCAAGTATGGTTTCACAGAGTACATTGTTCCTAATGATCCACAATTCTAAGCAATTAGACAACAAGAACTCGCTCTAAAACGACAATATTTATCGAGTTAGCGTGAAAGCAAAGCAGATTCAAAGGGCCTAAACGAAAAAAGGCCTCCTGCGGAGGCCTTTTGCGATGTTGTAGTATCAATTGTTTGCAATACCAATAACAAACAATCACACCACTATTAAACAGTTAAGCTGGTAGCTGAACACCACTTAAGTCTTCATCTTTAGATACATTCTTCATCTCACCAGCAACAATCTCTGCTAGTGGACCAAGAATAACTTGTAGGTTGTTTGTACCTAGCTTCACAACTCCCATAGCTCCAAGATCTTTCAGAGTTTTCTCATTGATAACGCTCATATCTTTCACAGAAAGGCGCAAACGAGTAATACAGGCATCGATAGAACTTAGGTTGTCATGACCGCCAAGTGCTTTCAAGTACTGACGAGCAAGCTCTGAAGAATTGCTTGATCCAGCCACGTTAGATGAAGCTTCTTCATCATCTTCACGTCCCGGTGTTTTAAGGCCAAACTTAACAATCACGGTACGGAACACGAAGTAGTAAACCGCAAAGAAACCAAGACCTTGTACAATGAGCATGTACCAGTTTACCGCTAGCGGGTTACGAGTCGACAATACTAAGTCGACTAAACCAGCAGAGAAACCGAAACCTGCAATCCACTGCATTGATGCCGCGATATAAACTGATAGACCAGTCAGCGCTGCGTGAAGAACGTACAGTCCTGGAGCAAGGAACATGAATGCAAATTCAAGTGGTTCTGTTACACCTGTAAAGAATGAAGCAAACGCAGCTGCAATCATGATAGATGCCACTTTCTCTTTATTCTTTGATTTCGCAGTATGGTACATCGCTAGAGCAGCGCCTGGTAAACCAAACATCATGATTGGGAAGAAGCCCGCTTGGTACATCCCCGTAACACCTACCGTTGCCGTGCCTTCAGCTAATGATTTCGCACCGCCAAGGAAGTTTGGAATGTCATTAATACCAGCGACATCAAACCAGAACACTGAGTTTAGTGCATGGTGCAGACCAACAGGAATTAGAAGACGGTTGAAGAATGCGTAAACACCTGCACCTGCTTCACCCATACCTTGAATGCTTTCACCAAAACTTACCAGACCGCCGTAAACTGATGGCCAAACGTACATCAGGATGAACGCAATAACGATACCAGCAAAAGACGTTAGGATAGGTACAAGACGCTTGCCAGAGAAAAACGCCAGTGCTTTGTGCAGCTCTACGTGAGAAAAACGGTTGTACAACTCAGCAGAAACAATACCAACCAAGATACCGACGAACTGGTTATTGATTTTACCAAATGCAGCAGGTACTTCACTTGGGTCAATGCCTTGAATTTGTGATACTGCACCAGGGGCCAAAAGCGTTGTGACAACTAAGAAGCCCACGAAGCCTGAAAGTGCAGCGGCGCCATCTTTGTCTTTAGACATTCCATAAGCAACACCAACAGCGAACAATACTGACATGTTGTCAATGATCGCTGCACCAGCTTTAATAAGAAATGCAGCAAGTGCACTGTTTGCGCCCCAGCCATTTGGGTCGATCCAGTAGCCAATACCCATGAGTATTGCTGCTGCAGGAAGTGTGGCAACCGGCACCATAAGCGCCTTACCCACCTTCTGGAAGTATCCGAGAATGTTCACCTTAAGTTCCCCCTATAGGATTAGATGTTATGTTGAATGACTTATTTCAGCCGTCCAATTTAGTCATCCTAAGTTTATGATATTAATTTTGCTCCGCAAATTAAAAGCTCACCGTTTGTGATCATAATCACCACAATTTGCCCTTTCGGAAGGTTTTTGCTAGCGAGATCATAAAACTTATTTTATTATACGAAAAAATGGCGTTTTAAAGATAATATTCTCGCACTTTATGCAAGGCAGAATCAGTGTTATTTTGGTATCTAGGCGGGTAAATCACTGTAACTTTGCTCTGAAAAAGAATCATAAAAAACCATACAATTATTACTTTTCAGTTAGTTACTATGACAATAACATCGATAAAACGCGACTTGCTGTATGTGACTCGTTATCTAATTCAGTGATACAAACTAAGTACCCATATGACTGAAGCAGTCTCTACTTAGATAACGATATAGAAATTGAATTCTCATCTATAAGGACTAGCTGACTATGTACGCGCTAAGTAACTGTAAAATTTATACCGGTAGTGATGTTCTTACCGATCATGCGGTCATCATCGAAAACGATCTTATTCAATCTATTGTGCCGGTTTCTGAGCTACCTCAAAGCATCGAAGTAAAAGACCTTGCAGGCGCTAATCTAAGTCCAGGCTTTATCGATCTGCAGTTGAACGGTTGTGGCGGTGTAATGCTAAACGATGCAATTACCCCTGAAACCATGCAAATCATGCACCAGGCAAACCTCAAATCTGGCTGTACTAGCTTCCTGCCAACACTCATTACATCATCTGATGAAGATATGCGAACTGCAATTGCCGCAGCTCGTGAGTACCACAACAAATATCAAAATCAATCGCTTGGTTTACACCTCGAAGGTCCTTACCTTAACGTCGCGAAAAAAGGCATCCATAACGTCGATTTTATTCGCCCATCAGACGAAAGCATGATCGACCTTATCTGCGCAAACGCCGATATCGTAGCGAAAGTAACACTAGCACCTGAGCATAACGACCCAGAGCATATTGCGCGATTAAAGGCTGCTGGCATCGTGGTTTCAATTGGCCACACAAATGCAACCTACGCCGAAGCACGTAAAAGCTTTGAAGCAGGCATTACTTTTGCTACACACCTCTTTAATGCAATGACACCAATGGTTGGTCGTGAACCAGGAGTTGTTGGTGCAATTTACGATACTCCTGACGTTTATGCTGGCATTATTGCTGATGGTTTTCACGTCGACTACGCAAACATCCGAATTGCTCATAAAATCAAAGGTGAAAAGCTTGTTTTGGTGACGGATGCCACAGCTCCAGCAGGTGCTAACATTGATCACTTTATTTTTGTCGGTAAGAAAGTATATTACCGAGATGGTAAGTGTGTTGATGAAAATGGCACGCTAGGCGGCTCAGCTTTGACAATGATTGAAGCAGTTCAGAATTCAGTTGAGCACGCGGGGATCGCTTTAGACGAAGCTCTACGAATGGCCACGTTATACCCAGCAACAGCAATTGGTGTTGAGGATCGCCTTGGCCGAGTTCGAAAAGGGATGGTTGCAAACCTGACTATTTTCGATCGTGACTTTAAAGTAAAAGCGACGGTTGTTAACGGACAATACGAGCAAAATTAAGCATGAATGGCGGACAGATTGGTAATGTAGATTTAGTAAAACAGCTTAACAGCGCTGCGGTATATAGGCTGATTGATCAGCAAGGTCCTATCTCCCGTATTCAAGTCGCGGACGTGAGTCAGCTCGCGCCTGCTAGTGTTACCAAAATAACCCGCCAACTTTTAGAGCGCGGCCTTATTAAGGAGGTCGCCCAACAAGCTTCAACTGGTGGTCGTCGTGCGATCTCTTTGACTACTGAAGTCAAACCTTTTCATTCGATTGCCGTTCGCTTAGGTCGAGATTACGTACAGTTCAGTTTATACGATTTAGGTGGTACCGCGCTGGCAGAAGATCAGCATGAACTGCACTACACTAACCAAGCAGACTTAATCGCAGGACTTATCGATTTATTAAAAGATTTCGTAAGCCGATGCGAAGACAAAATTGATCAACTCATCGCTATCGGCATCACTTTACCGGGCCTTGTTAACCCAACAACTGGCGTGGTCGAATACATGCCTAATACCGATATCGATAATCTTGCTCTCGGTGAAATTGTTGGAGAGAAGTTTAATACAGCATGCTTTGTTGGCAACGACGTACGTGGCATGGCGTTGGCTGAGCACTACTTTGGAGCAAGCCAAGACTGCCAGGATTCTATTTTGGTTAGCGTCCACCGCGGTACTGGCGCAGGTATTATCGTTAACGGCCAGGTTTTTCTTGGTTTTAACCGCAACGTCGGTGAAATTGGTCATATCCAAATTGACCCGCTTGGTGAGCAATGCCAATGTGGAAACTTTGGCTGTTTAGAAACCGTAGCTGCAAACCCAGCGATTATTCAACGAGTGAAGCAACTGATTACTCAAGGATACGAATCAAGCTTAACCGACCTTGAAAACATCACAATTGAAGCGGTATGTCAGCACGCAATGAATGGTGATGAACTTGCGAAACAGAGTTTAGTGCGAGTGGGCAACCAGCTAGGTAAAGCGATTGCGATTACGGTTAACTTATTTAATCCACAGAAAATTGTAATTGCTGGCGATATTACTGCAGCACAAGATATTGTTTTCCCTGCAATTCAACGCAACGTAGAGAATCAATCTCTTAAAACTTTCCATAACGACCTCCCTATCGTGGCTTCTCACATTGATAAGCAGCCAACGATGGGCGCATTTGCGATGATTAAACGCGCTATGCTAAACGGAGTTTTGTTACAAAAGTTACTGGAAGACTAAGTTTATACAACCAATTGAGTTACAATCTCGGGCTGTGTTTTCACAGCCCGTTTTTGTATATCAGGAATACAGCTCAACAGTATGGAAATTATTCTAATTACAGCCGCTTTTTTAGCTGGTTTTATTGCGCTTAAATGCAGCCTCCCTCCCCTCGTTGGTTTTCTACTAGCTGGATTTGGCTTGCATGCATTTGGTTACCAAAGCAATGACGTTATTGTCACTCTCGCAGATCTTGGTGTTACTCTTCTTCTGTTTACTATTGGACTCAAACTCGATGTAAAAACCCTGCTGTCCAAAGAAATATGGGGAGGGGCAACCGCCCACAACATACTCTCTACCGCTTTTTTTGCCCTAGCGTTATCCGGCTTAAAACTACTGGGCTTGACTTCGCTAGCCAGTATGGACGGCAGCCAAATCCTGCTTTTAGCTTTTGCACTATCGTTCTCTAGTACCGTTTTTGCCGTAAAAGCATTGCAAGAAAAAGGCGAAATGAACGCGACCTACGGCACACTCGCGATCGGTATCTTGGTTATGCAAGATATTTTTGCCGTAGTATTCCTGACTGCTTCAACCGGAAAAGTCCCAGAATGGTATGCCATCGGTTTGTTCGCACTGCCTTTCCTTCGTCCCCTATTCTATAAGCTGCTCGATAAAGTTGGCCACGGCGAAATGCTGGTGCTATTCGGTATTTTCTTCGCGCTTGTTGTCGGTGCTGGGCTATTCGAGTTGGTCGGGATGAAACCAGACTTGGGCGCGCTAATTTTAGGCATGCTACTCGCAGGTCACCCAAAAGCCTCAGAACTATCCAAGTCATTATTCAATATGAAGGAGCTCTTTTTAGTCTGCTTCTTTTTGAACATTGGTTTATCCGCCTCATTGAGCGTGAATGGCGTCGTTCTCGCCCTGCTATTTATCTTACTGCTACCAATCAAAGGACTCTTGTACTTCGTCACTATTAATCATTTTAAGTTTCGAGTACGTACCTCTTTGCTCGCCTCTTTATCACTATTTAACTACAGTGAGTTTGGTCTTATTGTTGCTGGGTTGGCCTATAAAATGGGCTGGATGCCAAGTGATATGCTTGCTGCGATTGCGGTTGCGGTGTCGGTATCCTTTGTAATTTCCGCGCCACTTAACCGCCTTAGCCATAAAATTTATCAACATTCAGGTAAGTGGCTGCAAGAGACAGCGGTAGAAAAGCTCAATCAACGCGACCAACTCATCAACCCAGGTCATGCCCAAGTATTGATCTTAGGTATGGGGCGTATTGGAACGGGCGCTTATGATGAGCTACGTTCACGCTATGGCAAAATTTCATTGGGTATAGAAATTCGTGAAGACGCTGCACATCATCATCGTTCAGAAGGAAGAAATGTGATTTCTGGTGATGCCACCGACCCGGATTTCTGGGAGCGAATTTTAGATACAGGTCATGTAAAACTGGTTCTGCTTGCAATGCCACATCATCAAGGTAACCAAACAGCACTTGAGCAGCTTAAACGCAGAAAATATAAGGGGCAAATTGCCGCTATCGCCGAATACCCAGATCAATTGGAAGGCTTACTTGAAAATGGCGTTGACGCAGCATTCAATATTTATAGTGAAGCTGGTAGCGGTTTTGCTCGACACGTCTGTAAACAACTTCAACCTAAATTCACACCAATTAAATAAGCAACAGCACTGATATTTTTCGGAAGGCTTTCTATTGATAGAAAGCCTTTTTTGTATAGTTTTTATACCAAACCTTGATCTCATTCACCAAAACAACGGTTGAGTTAAATATTTTCCATACAACAAGGCCTTTTATCATTTTTTTAATCACAAAACGTTGCTTTTTTTATTAGTAATGGCAAATTTAAACCATACCGATTAGAAATTGTTTAGTTTAGTAAGGATGTAGTATGTGTTCAGTATTTGGCATTTTAGACATTAAAAGCGATGCAGCCGCATTGCGCCCTATCGCATTAGAGATGTCGAAAAAACTTCGTCACCGTGGCCCAGACTGGTCTGGGATTTACTCTTCAGAGCGTGCTATTTTAGCGCACGAGCGCTTGGCGATTGTTGGTCTAAATAGTGGTGCACAGCCGCTATACAGCCCTGATAAGAAGCTCATCCTTGCCGTCAATGGTGAAATCTACAACCATAAAGAAATTCGTGCTCGTTACGAAGGAAAGTACGAATTTCAAACCGATTCAGACTGTGAAGTCATTCTTGCACTTTACCAAGATATGGGTGCAGATCTCCTTGAAGAACTAAACGGTATTTTCGCTTTTGTGCTCTACGACGAAGAAAAAGATGAGTATTTAGTCGGCCGTGACCATATTGGTATTATCCCTCTTTATCAAGGTCACGATGAGCATGGTAACTACTATGTGGCATCAGAGATGAAGGCTCTTGTTCCAGTATGTAAAACAGTAAGTGAATTCCCTCCTGGTAGCTACTACAGCTCTAAAGATACTCAGCCAACACGTTACTATGTTCGTGACTGGAACGAGTACGCAGCAGTACAAGGTAACAGCACTAGCAAAGAAGAATTGACGGAAGCGCTAGAAGCGGCTGTTAAACGCCAACTAATGACTGACGTGCCTTACGGTGTACTTCTTTCAGGCGGTCTAGATTCTTCTATTACATCTGCGGTAGCAAAACGCTTTGCAGCGATGCGTATTGAAGATGATGAAAAGTCTGAAGCTTGGTGGCCTCAACTGCACTCTTTTGCTGTTGGCCTAGAAGGCGCGCCTGACCTGAAAGCCGCTCGCGAAGTTGCCGACCAAATTGGTACCGTTCACCACGAAATGACGTACACGATTCAAGAAGGTTTGGACGCGATTCGTGACGTGATTTACCACATTGAAACGTATGACGTGACGACTATCCGCGCATCAACACCTATGTTCTTAATGGGTCGTAAGATCAAAGCGATGGGTATCAAGATGGTATTGTCTGGTGAGGGCGCTGACGAAATCTTTGGTGGCTACCTTTACTTCCACAAAGCGCCAAACGCGAAAGAGTTCCACGAGGAGACAGTGCGTAAACTGCTTGCTCTGAACATGTTCGACTGTGCTCGTGCTAACAAGTCGCTGGCAGCATGGGGAGTTGAAGGACGCGTACCTTTCCTAGATAAAGAGTTCATTGATGTAGCAATGCGCTTGAACCCAGCAGACAAGATGTGTGGCAACGGTAAAATGGAGAAACACATCCTTCGTGAGTGCTTCGAGCACTACCTGCCAGAATCGATCGCATGGCGTCAAAAAGAGCAGTTCTCTGATGGCGTTGGCTACAGTTGGATCGATACGCTGAAAGAAGTAGCAGAACAGAAAGTGACAGACCAGCAGATGGAAACAGCTCAATATCGATTCCCATACAACACGCCAACGACAAAAGAAGGCTACGCGTACCGTGAAATCTTTGAAGAGTTATTCCCACTTCCATCAGCAGCAGAGTGTGTACCAGGAGGCCCTTCAGTAGCGTGTTCTTCAGCGAAGGCGATTGAATGGGATGAATCGTTCCAAAACTGTGTTGACCCATCAGGTCGTGCAGTACAGACCGTTCACAACGACTCATACTAATTCTCTACGATAAAGATAAGGGTCGGTTCGTCCAATCCTTTTAAAACAGACAGAAAATTAGATACGATCAAAAAGAGGTGCTTTTGCACCTCTTTTTATGTTTGATGGAATTAGGCTATTTTAAATCTAAATCACTATTGTCTATGCTGACAGGCACACGCTTGGTGATCATCTGAACTAGCATAATTGAGCGTTTCTCACCATCTTGTTCTTGGAAGATGGCATCTATGCCCGCAAATTGACCGCTTTTAACTCTAATTTGATCGCCTGGTTTTGGCATACATTCAGAAACGGTATTGTCATTACAACACTTTTCTAGCTGCATCAATTCGAAGACCAAGTCACCTTGAACTTCTTTCGGTTGAGCACCAAAACGCACAAAGTCAACAACACCTCGAGTAGAGCGGACTGAGGTGAAGTTTGGCCCTTGCTCATAATCAAAGTAAGCGAATACGTAACAAGGAAACAGCGGTTCCTCGACTTTTTGTCTTTTACCGCGCAAAATCTTCTCAACTTCTACAGTTGGATAAAAGCACTCTACACCTTGATTTTCAAGGTGTTGTTTCGCCCTAACCTGCTCCCCACGTTTACAATAAAGTAGATACCAACGTTTCATCTTTTTACTAGCCAATTCTATTTTGTTTTTATCCTAGCATTAAGCCAAAGTTGAGTCATTGATATTCAGTTTATCTATAAAAGTATGATTATACATCGCTCGCATTAACGACATTTTTCAGCAACTTACGATAAAGAAGTCCATAGGCAAAAATGGAAATTAAGTTTGTAACACAACCAATACACCATCATATAATCTGCAAATCCAATCAAAAACAGCCACTTAACAAACAAAAATAGTTGAATGGCAAAATTTTATTATTTGTCACTCGTTGAATTGCATTGTATACGTAGAAGTCGTTAAAAAATGTAATAACTATTATTAGAAGAGCTTATGTCAAACCAACATCAATATTTTGGTCATCCACGTGGCCTGTTCTTATTGTTCGGTACAGAACTGTGGGAACGCTTTTCTTACTACGCAATGCGTGCCATTCTCGTGCTTTACCTTACTGATACAACAATGAATGGCGGCCTTGGCTGGTCAACCAAAGACGCATTAGACCTATACGGCATATACACAGGGCTTGTGTATATCACGCCTCTTATCGGTGGTTACCTAGCAGATAACTATTTAGGTCAACGTCGCTCAATTTTGCTTGGTGGCGCGTTAATGGCCATCGGCCAGTTTACTCTTGCACTTCCTGCTGATGCTTTAGGTATTGGTTCGCTACACAGTTTCTATTTAGGTCTTGGCCTACTTATCACTGGTAACGGTCTCTTTAAGCCAAATATCTCAACCATGGTTGGCGACCTTTATCAAGAAGGTGACAACCGTCGTGACGGCGCATTCACTATCTTTTATATGGGTATCAACTTAGGTGCATTACTTGCCGGCGTCGTTTCTGGCTCTGTGACAACCTCTTACGGTTGGAAAGCAGGCTTTGTTGCCGCTGGTGTGGGTATGCTGGTTAGCCTAGTGATGCAAATGGTACTGGCTCAATCATGGCTTGGTGATATTGGTCGCGAACCAGCGGCGAAACGAGATCTAAACAACAAAAACGCCACCACGAAGCAGCCACTCACCAAAGAAGAAGTGAATCGACTAAAAGTAATTCTGGTCATGAGCTTATTCACTATTGTCTTCTGGGCAGGCTTTGAACAAGCTGGTGGTCTGATGAACATCTACACTCAACAATATACTGATCGCATGATTGGTGGTTTCGAAGTTCCTGCTGCGTGGTTCCAATCACTAAACCCATTTTTCATTATTACTCTAGCGCCAGTTCTGGCTGTCCTTTGGGTAAAATTGGGTAAACGTGAACCTACTTCGCCAGTGAAATTTGCGATGGCACTATTTTTCTTGGCGATTGGTTTCCTTTGTATGGTTGGCGCAGTGCTAGAACAAGGTGGAGATACAACAGTAAAAACATCGATGTTATGGTTGGTCGGCGCTTTCTTCTTCCACACATTAGGCGAGCTGTGTTTATCTCCAATTGGTCTTTCATTGGTGACTAAATTAGCACCGCTTCGCTTAGCTTCACTTATGATGGGTGCATGGTTTGGCTGTAATGCGATTGCTAACTATGTTGCGGGCTATGTGGGTTCTCACGTAGGCGAGTTAGGCGCTATGGCTATCTTTAGTGGTATTGCGGTCAGCGCAACCGTAAGTGGCGTAATTTTGCTCCTATTCTCTAATACACTCGTTCGCTGGATGCATGGCGCTGAAAATACGCACAGCACGGCAGAGCAAGTAGAAGAGCAGCAAGTACAAGTCGCTTGATCGCTCAACTAAACGTAGAAAGGGTCGCTATTGCGACCCTTTTTTGTATCTAAAGTTTAGATTGAACTAACTCAACCATCATCTCGATATGAAGTTCACTATCGTTCAAACAAGGGATGTAGGTAAAGTTTTCACCATCTGCTTCAAGGAAAATCTCTTTACACTCTTCCGAGATCTCTTCCAACGTCTCTAAACAATCTGACGAAAATGCAGGGGTCACAACATTAATATTTTTCACACCCTTTGCAGGAAGTGCCTCTAGGGTCTTATCGGTATAAGGTTGAAGCCACTCTTCTCTCCCAAATCGGGACTGATACGTCATGCCAATTTGTTGTTCGCTTAAACCTAACGCTTCCCCAAGCAAGCGAGTCGTCTCTTCACAATGCTGTGGGTAAACATCACCATTGTCAGCATAGCGTTTTGGAATACCATGATAAGAACACAGCAGGTAATCTCCCTGACCATTCTTTTGCCAATGTTCACGAACTGAATGCGCTAACGCTTCAATATATTTCGGGTGATTGTAATAATCACGAATAAAGCTAAAGCCTGGCATCACCGGCAGGTTTTTAAATGCTTTAGTGATTCCGTCAGAAACCGCTGCCGTTGTTGTGCCCGAGTATTGCGGATACAAAGGTAAAACAATGACTTCATCAACGCCTTGCGCCAATAGAGCTTCAAAGCCTGATTGCAAACTTGGGTTACCATACGTCATACCAAGCTCTACAGGTATATCAAGCTTTTGTGCTAACTTTTCCGTTTGGCGTTTAGAGTACACCATCAACGGCGAGCCCTCTTCCATCCATACTGATTGATAGAGTTTGGCAACTTTAGGAGCTCGGATAGGAAGGATAACGCCGTGCAATAGTGGACACCAAAGCCATCGAGTCATGTCTACCACTCGGTGATCATGAAGAAACTGACTTAAAAAGCGCTTTACGGCAGGAGCGGTTGGTGCGTCAGGAGTTCCCAGGTTAACTAGGAGTACACCCTGTTTATTATTCTCTTTCATAACATCCTATTCATGGTAAACGGCTTGGTTCATATATTTAAGTAACCTCGAAGTAACGAATAGCCGAGCTGAAGTTAATTAGATATATGTTTACGAGTAAACTAAAAAAGCGACCACTTGGGCCGCTTTCAATATATCAAAATATTAAATTTTTGACTTCAGCAAATTAAGATAGTGCTTTCTCGATATCCGCACTAACTTCAGCTACTTGCTTAGTACCATCAAACTTAAGGTACTTAGTCTTGCCTGCTTCAGCTTCTTTGCCGTAGTAGTTGATTAGCGGTGCAGTTTGCTCGTGGTAAACACCTAGACGAGCACGTACTGTTTCTTCTTTGTCGTCATCACGAACAACAAGATCTTCACCAGTTACATCATCTTTACCTTCCACTTTAGGCGGGTTGTAAACCACGTGGTAAGTACGACCAGAAGGAAGGTGAGCACGACGACCAGCCATACGCTCAACAATTACATCGTCTGCAACGTCAAATTCGATAACGTAGTCTACGTCTACGCCCATTTCTTTTAGGCCGTCAGCTTGAGGGATAGTACGTGGGAAACCATCTAGTAGGAAACCGTTTGCACAGTCTTCTTGAGCGATGCGCTCTTTGATAAGACCAAGGATGATTTCATCAGAAACTAGCTGACCAGCGTCAATAACAGCTTTGGCTTGTTTACCAAGCTCTGTACCTGCTTTGATAGCAGCACGAAGCATATCACCAGTAGAGATTTGTGGAATACCGTATTTTTCCATGATGAAGTTTGCTTGTGTGCCTTTACCTGCACCTGGAGCACCTAGAAGAATGATGCGCATGATTTATCCTCTTTAATATTTAAGATTTATACCGAAGCTCACAATAGCTGACCTCTTAGACATCAAACCTGAGAAGCACCTGCAACGATAAGTTTCGGTATAACGTATATAGGCGAGCAAAAATACACGCCTTATTACTCACATTCAAGTCGCAGATTCTATCACAGGTTCTCTGAGCAAAGAGTGTATTAAGACTAAAGAATGTTAACAGTACCCTCTTTCACGCCCTATTGATTATTAACTCAGCACTTGAGATGCAAAATTTTGCGACAACAAACAAAAAGCTCGCGAAATGCGAGCTTTTTGATTTGCAGAGGTTATTACACCTTAGTCAAAAGTTGATTAACGGCTCCTAAGAACTCTGTTGGATCCTCAATAGAGCCTCGCTCCGCTAGCATTGCTTGACCAAGCAGAACTTCAACCCAGCGACCAAACGCTTCTTCATCGGCTTCGTCAGCCATACGCTTAACCAATTCGTGCTCAGGGTTTAGCTCAAAGATGTATTTCACTTCCGGCACAGCTTGACCAGCTGCCGCAAGAAGCTTCGCCATTTGAGTGCCCATTTCGTAATCGTCCGTTACCACAACAGCAGGCGTAGATGCGAGTTTGAAGGTCGTACGAACTTCTTTCACACGATCGCCTAGGTAAGACTTCGTGCGCTCTACAACCGACTTAAACTCTTCTTCGGTTTCTTTTTGCTTCTCTTTTTCTGCTTCATCTTCAAACTGACTTAGATCAAGCCCAGCTTTAGTGATTGACTGGAACTGTTTACCATCAAACTCAGTTAAGTAGTTCATCAGCCACTCATCAATGCGGTCGTACATCAAGATAACTTCAATGCCTTTCGCTTTGAACTGTTCTAAGTGAGGGCTGTTTTTCGCAGCTGCATAGCTGTCTGCCGTCAAGTAGTAGATCTTATCTTGACCTTCTTTCATGCGCTCAACGTAAGACGCCAAGCCCACAGTTTGCTCAGAAGAGTCCACTTCAGTTGAAGCAAAGCGCAATAAACCTGCAACTTTCTCTTTGTTTGCAAAGTCCTCCGCAGGGCCCTCTTTCATCACAAGACCAAACTCTTTCCAGAATGATTGGTATTTCTCTTCGTCATTCTTGGCCATACGCTCGAGCATCGTTAGCACGCGCTTAGTACAAGCATTACGTAGAGACTGAGTCACTTTATTGTCTTGTAAGATCTCACGTGATACGTTTAGCGGTAAATCGTTTGAGTCTATTAAACCACGTACGAAGCGTAAGTATGACGGCATAAATTGCTCTGCATCGTCCATAATGAATACGCGCTGTACGTATAGTTTCAAGCCTGATTTGTGGTCGCGGTTCATCATATCCCAAGGTGCTTTCGATGGGATGTATAGTAAGCTCGTGTAGTCGTTTTTACCTTCTACACGGTTATGACTCCAGACCAAGGGATCGGCAAAGTCATGTGATACGTGTTTGTAGAACTCTTGATACTCTTCTTCTGAAATATCAGATTTGTTACGCGTCCACAGTGCTTGGGCTTTGTTGATTTGCTCCCACTTCTTCTCGTCTGTTTCCTTGCCTTCGTCATCACGAACGACAGTTTGGATTGAAACAGGAATGCCGATGTTATCAGAGTACTTACTGATAACGTCACGTAGACGCCACTCATTCAAAAACTCTTTACCCTCTTCACGCATATGAAGAATGATGTCGGTACCACGTGACTCTTTGGTAATGTTTTCGATGGTGTACTCACCTTCACCCGCTGAGTGCCATTGTACCGCTTCATCAGCGGCTAGACCCGCAGCGCGAGTGCGCACGGTAACGGAGTCAGCAACGATAAATGCCGAGTAGAAACCAACACCAAACTGACCAATAAGCTGAGAGTCTTTGCTCTGCTCTTCAGATAGCTTTGAGAAAAACTCAGCTGTACCAGATTTTGCGATTGTTCCTAAGTGCTCAATCACATCATCACGGCTCATACCGATACCGTTATCAGAAATGGTTAAGGTATTTGCGCTTTCATCAAACGACAGTTTCACGCAAAGGTCTGCATTACCTTCGTATAGATCTGGGTTAGATAACGCCTGAAAGCGCAGTTTGTCTGATGCATCTGATGCGTTAGAGATCAGCTCGCGCAAAAAGATCTCTTTATTTGAATAAAGAGAATGGATCATTAAATGCAGTAGTTGTTTTACTTCTGATTGAAAACCACGAGTTTCTTTATTTTGAGATACGGTTTCGCTCATGTGTGCTCCATAACATCTAAACTAATTGGCTTTTTCATAGGGACAAGTTTGTGACTTTCCCCTTGAAATCACCTTACCGAGATGTCATTTAACATGTGGCTGACAAATGTAAATTCAAGGTCAATATTGCTAAAAACGGTGTTTTTTTAGAAAATTTTAATTATCCTACCCGTCTAAAAGCATCTAAAATGTCGTGCGCACTCCAAGCGCCCCGGTAATTTTGTGACATAAATCACCATAATTACAACATCATCCATCTAAGAAGAACTAAATGACTAACATTGGCACCAAATTTCTACTTGCTCAAAGGTTCACCTTTGATCCAAATAGTAATTCGCTCGCTGACCAACAAAACGGCAACGACGTTGTACGATTAGGAAGCAACGAAAGCCGTATACTTCTGATGTTGGCAGAGAGACCAAACGAAGTTTTAACCCGTAACGAGCTTCACGAGTTTGTTTGGCGTGAGCAAGGTTTTGAGGTGGATGACTCAAGCCTGACTCAAGCGATTTCTACTCTGCGTAAGATGTTGAAGGATTCAACAAAATCTCCAGAGTTTGTTAAAACGGTACCTAAGCGTGGCTACCAACTCATTTGTTCAGTGGAACGCTTGAGCCCATTTTCTACTGACTCTAACACTGACGTTGAAGAAAGCGCTTCTGAACACGAAGCGCCAGCAGTGGAGTTAGAAGCGAGCGATACACCACCAACAGAGATAGTGACCGATACTACTGCTGATCTTGAGCCTCAAGTAGAGCCGACTAAAACTCAGCCGAAGCCAGCATCTAACACGATTAACTGGCTACCGCGTGTCATTATCTTTTTATCTCTGCTGCTTCCTGTTTGCGTATTGTTATTCACGAACCCAGCGGAATCCCAATTCCGTCAGATTGGTGAGTATCAAAATGTACCGGTGATGACACCTGTAAATCACCCTCAAATCAACAACTGGTTGCCCTCAATAGAGCAATGCATTGAGCGCTACGTGAAGCACCATGCAGAAGACTCGTTGCCAGTGGAAGTGATTGCCACTGGCGGACAAAATAACCAGCTGATTCTGAACTACATTCATGACAGTAACCACTCTTACGAGAACGTAACACTGCGTATTTTCGCAGGTCAAAACGATCCAACAGACATCTGCAAATAAAGGAGGCCAATATGAAGATTAAATTAGCATCTGCGGTTTTGGCCGTATCCGTTC
The DNA here is from genome assembly GCF_033337375.1 of Vibrio sp. YT-17. Taxonomy (NCBI): domain Bacteria; kingdom Pseudomonadati; phylum Pseudomonadota; class Gammaproteobacteria; order Vibrionales; family Vibrionaceae; genus Vibrio; species Vibrio sp. YT-17. Next base: position 36,865 of record NZ_JAWOQP010000012.1, on the reverse strand, counting down.
TTTTCAGTAGTTGGTTGTATTGGGGAAGTGACCTAAAAGTGGAACAGCTCCTCACAGCAAACGAATGGCAGTCGACCATGGTGACAGTCATTACAGACAGCTTGCCTGACGATACTGTCGGCCCACTACGCCGAGTTAATGTTGAATCAAACGTGAAATATCTCCCTAATGGTGACTATATTCGCGTAGCAAATATAAAACTATTCGCTCAAGGTTCAACCGCAGAATCAACGATAAATATCTCGGAAAAAGGCCGCTGGGAAGTAAGTGACAACTATTTGTTGGTCTCGCCTTCGGAGTTTAAAGATATTTCATCTTCTCAATCAAAAGACTTTTCCGAAGCACAGCTACGTTTAATTACTCAAATTTTTAAGCTAGATGCAGAGCAAAGTCGTCGTATTGACGTCGTGAACGAAAAAACACTATTGCTCACTAGCTTGAACCACGGTTCTTCGGTACTGTTTAAAAACTAATTTTGATTGGATGATAAGGGGGCAAGACGCCCCCTTTGTTTTGCTTATGGATTGGCTAGATACCACTACTCTCTTTTTCGGTTCACTAATCGCCAACACGATGGCTTCACTTTCTGGTGGCGGAGCAGGCTTGCTTCAATTCCCTTTACTCATCTTTCTCGGCTTACCGTTCTCCGTTGCGCTAGGCACACATAAGGTGGCTTCGGTTGCTTTAGGCTTAGGCGCAGCAAGCACGCATTTAAGATCAGGCACTATTAAATGGAAAATCGCGCTCTACCTTATCTTGTCCGGTAGTATTGGCGTGATTTTAGGGGCTAACTTAATTGTACAGATCCCTGATGGTATCGCGGAAAAGATGCTCGGCACGATGATCCTAGCGCTAGGTATCTACTCGCGATTTAAGACATCGCTAGGCCAAGCTGAAGTAATACGTAACCGTCATCCTATCGGTTGGGTTATCGGTGGAATTGGCTTACTGTTTATCGGCATCATTAACGGATCTCTTACCGCAGGTTCTGGTTTGCTCGTGACACTATTTTTGGTGCGCTGGTTTGGTTACGACTACAAACAAGCCGTTGCTTACACCATGATTTGTGTCGGCCTGTTTTGGAATGGCATTGGAGGCATTGCCGTCGTACAGGCAGGGGCGCCTATTCACTGGGCTTGGTTACCTGTTTTATTGTTAAGCTCTTTTCTAGGCGGCAGTTTAGGCGCATGGGCCGCGACTCGATACAGCAACAGAGTGATTAAAGTTGCATTCGAAATTCTCACGTTTGCGGTGGGCATCAAGTTGCTGGTTTAAAAAGATTAAAAGGAAAGTTTCATGGATAAAGCAATCATTGATATTTATTACTGCCGCCAGTGCAACTGGATGTTACGTTCAACTTGGCTATCGCAAGAATTACTGCATACTTTTAGTGAAGAAATAGAAACAATCAGCTTACACCCAGACACAGGTGGTCGCTTCGAAATTTTCTGTAATGGTCAGCAAATTTGGGAACGGAAAAAAGACAGCGGCTTTCCTGAAGCCAAGGTGCTAAAACAGCGCGTAAGAGACATTATCGACCCAGAACGCGATTTAGGACATTCAGACACAAAATAGGGAGCAATTCGCTCCCTATTTTTTACTTAGTAAAACCGTTAAATCATGGTTTGTGCTAATACTTCGCCTTCTGGCGTTTTTACCGTTAGCTTATTGCCTTCTAGAGTACCAAAGCTTCTCGGTAAGCCATTACGTGGGAATGTCATCGAGCCTGGGTTGAATATAATGGCTCCATCTTGCATCTCTGCGACGGGAACATGTGTATGACCGTGGGCGATGATATCACCTTCGCGCAGTGGCGGCCGTTTTTCAGAGTTGTACAAGTGACCATGAGTCAAAAAGATTCTCTTGCCAGATTCAAGTAGCACCCATGAGTAATCCATCATCATTGGAAACTTCAATAGCATTTGGTCTACTTCACTATCACAGTTGCCACGTACAGAAATAATTTGATCACTGTATTGGTTCAATAAGTCTGCTACCTGTGGAGGGTTGTAGCCTTCCGGAATAGGGTTTCGCGGCCCATGGTTTAGCGTATCTCCTAGCAAAATCAGGTGGTGCGCACCAGAAGCCAAAAATAGATCAATGGTTTCTTTAGTTGCTGGCAAAGAGCCATGCAGGTCTGAGGCAAAAAATAGTTTCACGACATCGTCTCCTCAAAAAGTATGAGGTCATTCTACGGCATTTTTTTAGCAGCTCAACCTACGACGGTTTGAATACTACTGATAGCGCAATGATTCAATGACCATAGGCAAAACATAGAACCATGCTGCATACGCTGTTCCAACCAACACCAGTATCCAAAACACCATCGACATAAATTTTGATTTGGCTAGATGGTGCAGCGGATCGGGCTCTCCGCATCCTGGACATGCATGAGCGCGTTTTGAGATTTGTTTCTCACACACGGGGCAAGAGACTAAAGGCATGATACAGATTCCTCGACATTAGGCTTAGGGCGCAAAGAATAATGGTGAATCAACACATATGCAACCTAACATATATTAAATATTTTAGTTCTTTGTAACAGTCGCTGACTTGAGAAAAAATCGTTGATTTTTCATTTATATCAACCTATTACACTTCTTCTCGCACCATACCATTGATGACAATATTGTTATAACTCACCATCCCAATGACCTCGCCACTTTCAATGACCGGCGCTCTGCTTATGCCAAATCGCTCAAACAAACGGGCACAATATTTTACGTTCATATCTGGTTCGACACACAAAGCGGGCTTGGTCATGATTTCATAAATATTTGTGCGCTGAGGAGAACGATTATTCGCCAGCACCTTTTTGGCGATATCATTCATCAACACGATGCCATATTCATCATTATCATCTCGCTTTTTCACCACCAGCGCTTTGACTTGGTATTTTTTCGCTAGCGTTATGCCTTCGTATACGGTCATCAGTCCATCAACCATCACATACGTTGCCGCCATAACATCTCGAACTCTAATTATCGTTTGATCACTCATAATTCATCCTCAACCACTTTGGTCAACGTTTCTACTTGATGCGCGACACCGACTGCATCTTCAATATCGATCTGAATAGCAATGCCCTGCCCCGACTCTCTGTCGAATTCACCAACCTCATTAATGGTTTCTAATATGTGTCGAGAGAGATGTTCCTCGACCACAAACAGCAGCACATCTTTTTGCACTTCTAGCGTTAAACCAAAAAACGTTCGCTTTTGATTTAAACCTTGCCCGCGAGCATTGTTAATCACTGTTGCACCGGTCGCACCAGCATCGCGTGCAGCGTCCAGCACCTTGTCTGTTTTGCTGTCTTCAACAAACGCAAGTATCAATTTAAAGCGCATTTTCTTCTTCCTCCGAGACGTTTTTATTCAGCCACTGGGTTATTTGCGCATAGCCCATCACAGAGATCATAGGAAATAGACTGGCAAACGCGATCAAGCCAAAGCCATCAATCATTGGGTTTCTTCCAGGGACGGTCGAAGCAAGCCCTAACCCTAATGCAGTTACAAGTGGGACAGTGACGGTAGAAGTTGTTACGCCTCCAGAATCGTAGGCGAGTGGAACAATAAGCTTAGGAGCGTAAAACGTTTGAATCACAACGACGATGTAACCCGCGATGATGTAATAATGAATGGGATCGCCCACGACAATCCGGTAACTCCCTAATGCAATACCAATTGCCACCCCAAACGCAACGGCTACGCGCAAGCCGTTAATACTGATACTGCCTCCAGAGACTTGGTTTGCTTTTATCGCTACAGCGATTAAAGAAGGCTCTGCAATCGTGGTACTAAAGCCTATAAAAAAGGCGAAGGTGTAAACCCAATAATAGTCGACCCACATTAAGGCTTTCCCTACCGATACTTTGAACTCTTGTAAAAACTCCGGCGCCGTTAATTGCACAGCCATCGTCTCCCCAAGTGGAAACAACGCCATTTCTAATCCAAGTAAAAAAAGAGCTAACCCGAAAATCACATAAACGAACCCAAGCAAAACTTTCTTAAGGTTGCTAACAGGACGCCTTAACACGGCTAACTGAAAACCAAAAATAATGCTGGCGATGGGAACGACGTCTCTAACGGTCGATAATAAAGTGTCTAGGAAATGATCAATTGAAATCATGTTACGACCATTCCGTAAACCATCACAAACATCATCGGTAACAGCGAGGCAAAAGCGATTAAACCAAAGCCATCCACCATAGGGTTGCGCCCTTTAATAGAAGACGCTAAACCGACGCCCAGTGCAGTGACCAAAGGTACTGTTATGGTGGACGTTGTTACACCTCCTGAATCGTAAGCGACGCCAATAATGGCTTCAGGTGCAAACCACGTCAGTATTACAACGCCTACATAGCCACCAATGATCATGTAATGAATCGGCCACCCTTTTAAGATACGCAAAACGCCGATAACGATGGCTATCCCCACAGAGAGAGCTACTGTTACTCGAAGTCCTTCTCCGTAATCCTGCATGGACTGCTCTGAGTTAGCGATCATTCCGCCCTCTGCCGCAACTTCTGAGGCTTCTTCCGCTACCGCGGTCAATGCAGGTTCAGCTATCGTGGTGCCAAACCCCAAACAAAACGCAAAGACTAATAACCAAAACACGCTGCCTTTTTTTGCAAAGGCTTGAGCCATACTCTCTCCGATAGGAAAAAGACCAAGTTCTAGGCCAAAGATAAAAAAGGTTAATCCTAAAACGACAAGCAACAAGCCAAAAAGAATGGAGACCAGGTTGGGCAGCGGCTCTTGCAAAACGACTAATTGGAAAAAAGTGATAACAATGATGATGGGTAATAAGTCACGAGCACTATTGAGGAGCGCTCGAAAAAGCGCAACAAATGCTTCCATGCCTATCCTCCTTGATTGTGCAAACTGATTACGCCATTCCAATGAGCGATAACTTCTAGTCTGGCATAGATTTCACTCTTCTACCGTGAATGCACTAGCGCCATCTATAACATTTAGTTACATATTTTCTAATATGTGAAGTTAATAGTATCTCTGCCAGCTTGTCACTATCCCAGAAATAATGGTGTTGAGATGATCAAGCTAAGCACAAAACGACTATAATGTTCTAATACGTGTACATTCAAAGAGATAACATGAAGATATTACTCACAGGTGGCACTGGGTTTATTGGCTCGGAGTTGCTCAAGCTGCTATCAACTCACCAGGTTATGCTACTTACACGCTCTCCAGAGCGAGCAAAACAATGCCTACAGCATGCTGATCTGGGTAATATCGAATACCTTGACTCGCTCGAGTCGTTCGCCGATCTCAATCACGTTGATGCCGTCATTAATCTTGCAGGTGAGCCTATTGCGGATAAAAGGTGGACCAGCGAGCAAAAAGAAAAAATCTGCAAAAGTCGTTGGAAAATTACCGAGCAAATTGTTGAGCTGATCCACGCAAGTACCGAACCTCCCTCTGTTTTTATTAGTGGCTCGGCAGTTGGCTACTATGGTGATCAACAAGATCATCCGTTTGATGAGTGCTTACATGTTAATAGCGACGGCTTTCCTCACGAGGTATGTGCAAAGTGGGAGCAAATAGCCAAGCGCGCAGAGTCGGAACAAACTCGGGTTTGTCTAATGAGAACTGGCGTGGTACTCGGCCTTAATGGTGGTGCGTTGGCAAAGATGCTATTACCTTACAAGCTTGGCGTAGGCGGCCCACTTGGGAACGGTAATCAGTACATGCCTTGGATTCACATCCTAGATATGGTCCGCGCCATCATGTACTTGCTTGAAACACCACATGCCCACGGTGCATTCAATATGTGCGCCCCCCACCCTGTGACTAATCGTATATTCAGCGGCACACTAGCTAAAACGCTAAAACGTCCGCATATCTTGTTCACGCCTAAATGGGCGATGGAGCTCCTAATGGGAGAATCTTCCTGCTTGTTGTTTGATAGCATGAGAGCCAAACCCAAAAAACTCACCGAACTGGGCTTTAAATTTAGCTACTCCAGAATAGAGCCAGCACTCAAGCACTTGCTTCATGAACGGAGCTGATGAATGATGGCTCTAATCAATGTTTCTGAGTCTTAAATTAAATTATGAAAAAATCGATTCTCATTACGGGTTGTTCAACCGGCATCGGTTACGTGTGCGCTCACGCCCTACAAAACAAGGGATTTAATGTCATTGCATCTTGTAGGAAAGAACAAGATGTCCAGCGCCTAATTAATGAAGGGCTAACCTGCATCAATCTAGACCTAAATAGCCCAGAAAGCATTTCTTCGGGCGTGAAGCAAGCGCTAGAGTTAGCAGAAGGTAAGCTTTACGCAGTGTTCAATAATGGTGCCTATGGTCAGCCCGGAGCACTGGAAGACTTACCCACCGAGGCTCTTCAAGATCAATTTCAGACCAACTTTTTTGGTTGGCACCAGTTGGTCAGAGAAGTGCTTCCCCATATGCGCCAGCAAGGCGAAGGACGCATCATACAAAACAGCTCTGTTCTTGGTTTTGCCGCAATGAAATACCGTGGTGCCTATAATGCATCAAAATTTGCCTTAGAAGGCTGGACAGATACGCTCAGGCTAGAGCTTGCGGATACGAATATCAAAGTAGCATTGATAGAACCAGGACCGATCGAAACTCAATTTAGAAACAATGCATTACGAGCCTTTGAGAAGTGGGTTGATATTGAATCTAGCCCCCATCGTGATGCTTATGAAGGACAAAGAGAGCGACTCAACAACGACAAGTCTAATAATCGATTTGTTTTGCCTGCAGAGTCTTGCATCGCACCAGTTCTTCATGCATTAACTAGCGTTTCACCGAAAATTCGTTATCGAATTACTACACCGACTAAATTATTCGCAGTCTTGAAAAGACTATTACCAACCCGTGCACTTGATAAAATTTTGCGACAGGCTGCATAAAAAAGTTTTGTCGAAATGTAATTTCACCGTAACAATGTGATGTCATTATGAACATGTAGGTTAAAAAAACCTCAACTAAACGAATCAATTTCTACGCAATTCAGCGGGGATTCTTTCGCCCAAAGTGATTGAGTTGCTTAGATTTGGTATCGCCACCCATTACGTTTTGTAGCAATGTTTATACTACTGCGAGGCAACAATGACATTAAATCAGCTTAACTGGCTTAGTGTGGGTGTAGTGTTGACCATGTTCATCCTATTTTGATACCGCACTAACAAATAGCATTAGAATTGCGCTGCTTCGGCAGCGTTTTCTTTTTATCTAACACCTGAGCAGCAATAACCTCACTCTATTACCTCACGTTTTCTCAAAATAGAATGATTCATTATTGATGGTGAATGTCGCTTGAATTTCACCTAAATCAACTCCATATCTAATATCAACGACAAGACACAAGGCAAGGATACTCTGATGCAATCCCCATTTATCGTTGAGATAACAGAACAGAACTTTCGCGAAACGCTTGAAGGATCAATGAACACGCCCGTTTTGATCCACTTTTGGGCCAACGCTCAGCCAGAAAGCGCACAGATACTCCCTGAGTTGCAATCTCTTGCTCAACAGTACAACGGTGCATTTACGCTTGCTCTACTAAATTGTGAAGATCAGCCCGCTTTAGCGTCTCAATTTGGCGTGCAAGTATTGCCAACTATCGCGCTGTTTATAAATGGTCAAGCCGTCGATGGTCTGGGAGGCCCCCAGCCAATTGATGCCATTGCTACCATGCTACAAAAGCATTTGCCAAGCCCAGATGAGCAACTATTAAAACAAGTCAGTGAACTTCTTCAGCAAGGTGAGCATGCTCAGGCTTTGAGCATCATCCACACTTTGCCGCCAGAGCTGCAAGAGCGTGGTGATGTGAAACTCGCGATGGCTGATTGTTTGCTAGAAACCAAACAATTTGATATTGCCCAAGAACTACTGAACGCTATCCCTCTCGAGTATCAAGATAACTACTACAAGAGCCTAATAGCCAAGCTCGAGCTGCATTTGCAGGCTGCAGATAGCCCTGAGTTACAGCGACTAGAACAAGCATACGCAGCAGACATGGCAAACTTCGAACTCGCTTGTGAATTGGCGGTACAATACAACCAAGTTGGTCGGGATGAAGAAGCGTTGGAACTGCTGTGGAATATTCTTAAAAAAGACTTGGGCGCCCAAGACGGTGACGTGAAGAAGACTTTTATGGATATTCTCAGTGCACTAGGTCAAGGTAACGCATTAGCAAGCAAATATCGTCGCCAGCTTTACTCAATTTTGTACTAAGCGCCGCATTCTTCTAAGAATAAGACAACAAAGGCCGGGATTTCCGGCCTTTGTTTTTTGTTAGAAGTCGCTATACAACGTTGGTGCTGCTGGCGGATACTCTATTGGTTGCCAACGATCATTAAAGGTGTACTTGGCATAAAGCATGAAATGGTTTGGTGTATAAAACTCAGAACGTTGTACATCGACTAACGCACCAAGATACCAACGTTTGCTGACTCGCTTTTCCACCGCCGCTTGCAACGACGTACCAAAACCACCACCTTTGTCTGACTCCGCTACTGTCGATAAGTATGGCGCGTCTTCCTTAGTCCAAGAGTTAGAGACGGATGCACTCAATTGATATGACCAAGAACTGTTGTATCGGCCATAAAAGTTGATAGGTAAAGACACCGAGAAGTAACTTTGCGGGCTGTAGTAGCCACCGTGACCTAGCGTGTACTCACCCAGATTTTTGTCGTAATCAAGGTACATTAAGTTCGTACCTATACTTAAACGCTGGTCATCCGTTGCAATTAACTTGTAGTACGCTCCACCTAGCACGCCTAAACGAGTGTTGTCCTCAACCTTTTCACCAGTCAAAACATGATACTGCAAGCTACTCCAAAAACCGTAAGGGCCACCAATGTCCCAACTTGAGCTCAACTTCACACCAGTACGAGCAACTCCGCCCCATTTAGTCCCTTGAGGGTCAGTCGTGCCGCTAGGGACAGACATTCCAGCATAAGAAAGCGCGCTACTGGTCTCTGGGCGACGCGAAGCTTCTGCCGTCCAACCGAACTCACCCAGGTCCCCATTGATGCGCACACCACCAACCCATGTGGTATGGTCGAAACCAATTGGTGTCGTGCCGATATCGACCAACCAATCTTCAGCCTGCCAGCCCACTCCAAATGCCATACCTGATGCGTCATTTTGGAACGAAGTGCTGTCAGAATCGGTGGTTTTTTCATAATAGTCCAACTGACCTGAATCGATAGAAACATAATCGGCTTTTAGCAATAGGTGCCCATCCCAGCTCTCTATCGGGATTCGGGCTTCTATGGGCACTTGATTCGAAGTATTACGGCCATCTCGTGCACTGTAATCCCAGCCAATCATGACATGCCCATCACTCCGATCATGCAGTTTATCGATGTCCGATTTGACGTTACGAGTCAACCAGTAGTCGTCAGCAGTATCATATAGCTCGCGTAAGCTTAGGGGTTCTTTTTTCGCCTCTTCAGGTTCACGATTTTTATCCATTCGGTCACGATTTAAGGCTTGATAGGCGCGTGTTTCAGCTAACGCCCACTGTTGATTTTCCATTGCTATAGACATGCTATTGCGAAATGCTAATGCGTCAGCATCAGGCATCGCATCCAACAACTGATTTAGCGCATTAGCGTCATTTCGATAGCCTTGTTGATTAAACACCGCGGCCACTGTCATCAACTGTGCCGCAGTTAAGCTATCGCGCTTTTTATTCAAAATGAGGTGCATGTCGTGATACGTCGCTTCATATCCAGTCAAAGCACTAGCTTGCAACATGCCAATTTCTGCTTGAGTTTTAAATGGCTCAGGCTTTAAAGAAACTTGTTCATACAAATCCAACGCAAGCTTAGGCTGTTGATTAACCAGCATCAGATCCGCTTGACTCAACAGTCGACGGGTTTTGAGTTCATCAAGCTGTAATGCTTCCGAAGCACTTAAATCTTGTGTTGCGGAATTTAATGCTAAGTCCGCGTACCAACGATCAAAATCTTCAAAGTGATTCAAGCTTACCATCATGCTGCCGTAAGCCAGTTTGTCATCGGTTGACCAATCTTCTGAAAGCGAAATGTTTTGGAAAATCCTCTCAGCTTCCTTAACTTCATCAATGTCTAACCACGCACTCACTAGACGAGCGAGCGGTTGAATTTGACCTTGATAATCCGACTCTAGCGCACGTAATGTCGCCATTACTGATTCGGGAGAAGCTAAGTAACGCGTTTGAATGTCTCTCAACTGAGCATCAAGCTTCAAGCGGGTTAAATTGCGCTGCATTGCGTCTGTCATATCATGTTGTGCGATACTCTCTAGCTCAGCGATGGCCTCATTCACGTTGAAGTCCTGCGCGAGATAAAGCGCGTAAGCAAATTTCATTTCAGGGTCATTACTAGATGTAGCCCAATCGGACATCAGCGTATCCGCGCGTACTTTGTCGCCCATTGAATGAACCACGTCAGCAATATCAAGCCTTAACCATGGGGAGGTTGGCTGTAGCGCAATCAATTCCTCTACGGACGCTTTCATCGTTGCCTGATCATTTTGAGCGATTGCGATCCGCAGACGAGTCAAAATAACTTCCGACTTGATGCTCGCTATTTTTTCAGCGACCACTTTCTGCTGTGGGGCTGAGTAACTGCGCGCGAGTGCTTCCGCGCCAGACCAATCTTGCTGCTGAATACGAACATCTAAGCGACCACGCAATGCAGAGCTATTGCTGCTATCCAGTTGCAAAGCTTGTTTGAAAACCTTCTCTGCCGCGGCATAATTTTCTTGTACCAGATACAAAGAGCCTAATGATGAATAAGCATAAGGTTGGGATTTATCTACTTGAATCGCTTTTTGATAAGCGCTTTCTGCTTGCTTAAACTGGCCTTTTTCGACCAAGGCATCACCTTGATCAAGATACGCCCAATATTGAGAAGTCTCGATTAGCGCTGCCCATTTTGAGGCCGAGTCAGGATTATGATCTAAGTGCTGAGCCTGTTTAAAGTATCCGAGCGCTTTTTGTTGCTGCCCTCTACGTAGATAAACCTTACCCATAGCACCAAGCAATTCAGGATCTTGCGGACGAGTCGTCAACGCATAACGCAGCTGAGCTTCTGCTTGGCCGGTTTTATCTTCCTCGAGCAACGCTAACCCTTTGAGCTTGGCGAGATAGGTGGGGTCTTTGCGTAGTTCCTTTTCCTTTTTCCAGCGATCTTTCGCGCTTTGATTCGCTCTTTGTATCTCCATGTCAGACGGGTAGTAGCTAGCTAAGATGGCATATTGCTGAACAACTTGATCTGAAATAGGCAATTGATCCAATGCACGCAACCACGACGTTGCCGCATTTGTTCCAACCGAAGGAGCAAGCGCTAACTTTTTATAGGTATCGAGAATCCATGGATCAGCAGGATTCTCTTTGCGAATATGGTTGGCTAACGCGAGTTGAAAAGACGGAACACTAGGATAATTTGCATTTAAACGTTCCAGTCCCTGTTTTACCGAGCTCCAACTGCCAGGCAAATTACTTTGCAACTGTAGGAATTCAAGTTGTAACGCTGGTGATGGCATTCCATTTGGAAAAAGAGCTTTGTAAGCTTGAATCGCTTCATCGTAACGACCAGATTTTGCAAGCAACTGAGCGCGCTGATAATCCGCTCTTTTCTCTCCCTGAATGGCCATAATCGATGACAAGTTTTTCGCTTGAGGCGAATGAGGCGCCTGTCTGATTAAGCGCTCAAATACCGGTTTTGCTAATTCTGGCTGCTTACGTTTCAGATACATATTCGCTTGATAGAAAAGCCCCGTTGGATTGCTTTCTTCAATCGCGAACAGCCTCTCCAGAGTACTCTCGACAATATCATCTCGGCCAATCGCGTCCGCCAGTTTTAGCTGCTCAACCAACCACTCAACCGAGTCAACTCGTGCTAATGATGTGGAAAATTGAACCAGCTCGATAGGCTTGTAGACCTGTGCGAGCTGCGACTTTGTCAGAGGTTTTGAACTAAAGCTTTCTGCATGCACAGTGCCGACGCCACCAGTCGCCAAAGCAACCAGTGGAATCCACCATAACGCGCGTCCTGTTACTGACATCTCTCGCTCCATGCAGGAAGCAATTCACCTTGCACACCAAAACGGTAACGTTCTTCATGCCAACCAAGCCCAAATAGACTTAATACGTTGTCGTAATAATGATCGTTTTTGTCTGCCACAAGTTCATTTTGAGCACGACGAAACTGCGTCTCCAACAGCGTAGGTTCACCAGAAGCCGCGAGTAACGGAAGAGCCGCAGCAGAAAAACCTGCGCTTCCTGCTTGGGTATATTTACCCGTTTCAGTATTTACTTCTCTCGCTGGCGCACCAACGGCTTTGGTTGCCGCGACAAACGGCTGCATTTTTTGCACTAATACTGCTTTTTCTGAAACTTGGTCATTTAGCATACCCGCCCAAAGATAAGTGCGGATCGCGTTGTAACTGCCCATCGGCCCTGTAACCACATCTGAGCTATAACGACCATTTCTCAATGTTGCCCAGTCTGGGCTAAAGCCTGCTGGCATCGTTTTCTCTAGCATGTGAACACTTGCCTTATACATTGAGTCCCAGTTGTATTGCGGGTACAGCGACTGCATACGAGCAATCAGTTGTAACGGAACATAACTCGGATTCACACGGTACTGGCCGTCGGCATCAAAGCCCGTTGGAGCTGGCAACAATACCGTTCCAACTCCCGCTATGTTGACGGTTTCTTCACGTAAAATACGACTCGCGATCAGATGTCCAAGGGTCTGATAGTAGTAGTTATTCCATAATCTCCCCGCCTCAACAAGGGAGTAAGCTATCCACAAATCAGAATCTGACGCTGGGTTAGAATCCAAGACTCCGAACTGACCATTTTCTTTTCTTCCCCACAACCAAGCAGGAAGCCTTGCCGTCAAATCCCCACCAGCCAAATGTGATTGAGTCCATTTTAAAACCTGATCGAAGGTTTTAGGGTCATTGGCAACCAAGGCAAAGAACAATGCGTAAGATTGGCCTTCCGAGGTTGTAATCATACGCTCGTCACTGCCATCAACGACTCGGCCTTGCTCCATGTATACCGACTTAAATGTTTCCCATTGTGGCCACTCGCAGGTGTTAGCCCACAAGTAAGGAGACACGAACAACATAAGGAACGAGATGAGTTTTTTCATTATTCCTCTTCCTCAGTTTTTTCTAAACGTCTAGACGCGACTTGACGTAATACGCGCCAAAGCACAATGGTTACGATCACCACTAGCAAGGCGGCAAAGCACGCAACGATGACTGGGTGATTAGAGAAGTGATACCAAACGAGCTGCCACACAGGAAGCTTACCGACATAGTAGTGCGAACCCACGTTGTAGCTTGCTACTTCGTTATTTCTCAACGTCACCACCGAGCCAAACATGTGCTCCACTTTACCGGAGTCAGCCAACGCGCGATCAACCGACGAAAAATCTGACGGGTGAGCCGCCATAATAGAAATGACGCTGCGTTTTTTCGTAAATGGCGATTCTGCACCATAAATAGCAGCAAAAGAGCCTTCTGCCTCGACAGAAACATAATCTGCGGCGGCTTGACGAGCATCACTTGGACTCATCCAGTTCATTCCGAGCTGCTTTTCATTTTTGCTTGGTAGGCGAATTTGTCTCTGACCCTCTTTAACCACTAAGTTAACTTGGTCAGGATTATTAGCGGCTTCTTCTAATGCATCCACAACACCAATCGTCAGGATATCTTTATTTTTTAGTTGCTCAGCATTCCATTTATCTGTCAAAAGCACCTGAATACCTGGGTACCCAGAGTCACGTCCCAATGACCCCATGACGTTTAAGAAGGTTTGCAACACTTCTTTTGGAGCACTCTCTGGAACAACAATAGCAGTTTCTGACAAATCAGCCATGCGAGTGTAAGGAAAACCGGATGTAGCAAAAGCGCGCATATTTGGCATTTCGATGTAGTGGGGGAAACCACTAAAATCAATAGTAGAATCACCATCAATAACCGCGTATTGCTTACTTGGCTGCGTTACCTGGCACTGCCCATCGGTCACCGAAGCAAAGCCAAATTCGAACTCGATTCGGTTTTGACTACCCACCTTAAAAGCCGGAATGCGAACAAACGTATCACCACTTAGAATGCCATCATCTAACAAAGGAACACGTATACGGTTAGATTCTCCACCTTGACCTTTTGTGGTTAGGTTGAACGCCTCAATGAATTGGTCATTAATACTCAAAGTCAGACGAGAGCCGGAATGATCCGCAGCAGGCGGTGAATAACGATAGTTAAGATCCATCGGTATACCACGGCTTTGCCAAGTAAAGAGATCGGGTGGTAAACGCAAACTTACGTTGATTGGTGGAGGCGTTCGGCCTTCCACTTGCAGCATGCTTTTTTGTTCGACTAACTCAGACAATGCAACAGGACGAGCCGTACTCACCCAGTTTGGCGCATCGTACGGGACTCGTGGTTTGATTTGTTTGACTTCATTAATCTTCGCGATTGGTCCAGTAAGAAGTTGGTTTCCCAACGCCAAACCTTGCACCGCAATGTTAAGATCCTTACTGTCACGGCCTGTCACCAGAAGAAACTTCACGTACGGGTCTGTTGGATGAGTGATGACTTGAAGACGAGGGCCATCCGTGTCTGGAAAATCTCTCAGAAACTCAGGTTTGTTGTCATTGGTAACAAAGACAATGGCGTTGCGCTTAGGTAACGTGTCGACACTAAAAGGGAATTGAGCACCACGCCAACCCGCAAGAGCACCAAAGTAAGAGCTCAAGACACCGGCAGCCTTGACATCATCTAAATCGTATTTGCTACCCATCACGACAGGCAGATTTAACTGGCTGAAATCACGGACATCAAAAAAAGGAGCCGGTAACAAACTCAAGTCACTTTCCAGCACTGTCTTTTGAGCAAGCATCTCAATTCGACTACTTTGGCTAATCTCAGCCCAAATGCTCGAGTCATTTGGATTGGCACACTCTTTCTGAGTATTCCCTATTAACTCAAAGCGAATTTGGTTGTAGTTACTGAAGTAACGAGTATCCAGCGGCATCGATAAGCTCAATTTTTTGCCTTGCTGACCATCGACGATTGACGCCACTCCCATAAGCTCGTTGTTCAAATACACTTTGACGTGAGAAACCAAAGAGAGCAACGCTGGTGAGGGTGTGATGTCAAAGTACAACGTTGCTTTAGACACCACCTCATCGAGTCGCGAACCGAAACCAATATAAGCACTGGCCTCACTACCTTGGATAGCAATTGAACCACTGTAACCTAATTGACTAAATGGGATGACGCGCTTAAACACGGTCGAATCTTCAGCATCTTGCTGTGCCAAAGGCGTTGCTTGTTGCTGACTTACTTCTTGTGCCGCGAGACTGCACGACATACACATGAGAGTGATAGCCGTTGTCAACGCTGTTAGTTTTTTATTATTTAGCATGACTTGAGGTCCTGATTGGGACATAACGAGGTCTTAGTGACCAAATAAATTCGATACAAAATAAAAGTGCATCCACACTGACCTGAACAAACTTAGGACAATGTTGCAGCAAGCGTTTGTATCCATTAAAGCCGACTTGCAGTACAGCCTGCATACTCGATAGAGGTTTATCTGATTGATAACCTTGTTGCCATTTCGCCCATGTATCTGCACGTGCAAATGTACATTGGACGTATTGGATTCGTTGTTGATGAGACAATTCGTTGAGTTGTAAACCAAATATCCCCTTATGAGCATAGGCAACCGTCATAGGGAACACGAATTCTTGGCCACCTCGATTGAGGATCACTTCTAAGGTTTGACCGAGTAAGTAAGCACAGGTTGGTTCATCGACCCCGTCAATTTCTATGCGCACGCCCCCCAAAGAGAAATCCTTCATCTGCGCTTGTATTAAATGCCCAGAATTAAGCCTAACCGCGACAGGAATCGCCACCTCTACTCGGTGATCTTTTCGCACTTGTTTAGCTTCTACTGCAACCGCAACGGCAGCACCTAAAATCAACAGGTTGTACATCGTCCATACGAGATTCACGATAACTGTACCGATTTCATTTTGAGGCCCCCACCCCATTCGGTAAATCCCTACAGCGAAGCCCAAAATGTTGAGTGCAACCAAAACCAAATATGGTCGAGAGATCACCCAATCGTAGTGAGACTTTTCAACCAAACCGCCTTTTGCCGTTACGTTGAATGTCCCTTTATGGGGCGCAAACAAAGCCACCGTTGTTGGCCTTGCGATATACCAAGCAAGCACGGTTTCGTATACCTCACCCCAAAACGAATAACGGTAGTCACCCTGCATACGAGAGTTGGTCATGCTGGCGTGAATCATGTGGGGTAATACGTACAAAATGATCGCCAGCGCTGGTGCATAAATCACGTAGGAATGCAGCAACAAATAAGCCAAGGGTGCGATCAGGAATACAATCCTCGGGATACCAGATAGAAAGTGCAGCATGGCATTGACGTAACAAAGCCGTTGAGAGAGCTTAAGCCCCTTTCCAGTCAATGGATTATCTACCCTAAATATCTGCGCCATCCCGCGAGCCCAACGAATGCGTTGCCCAACATGTGCAGACAATGTTTCTGTCGCCAAACCAGCAGAAATCGGCTGCTTAAGATATGCAGAACGATAGCCTAAACGGTGCATGCGCAGAGACGTGTGCGCATCTTCCGTCACGGTTTCGACTGCAATACCACCGACTTCCTCTAAAGGCTCTCGACGTAAAATAGCGCACGAGCCACAGAAGAAAGTCGCATCCCATAAGTCGTTACCATCTTGAATCAGGCCGTAAAACAAGTTGCCTTCGTTTGGCACGTTACGAAAGTTCGATAAGTTACGCTCAAAAGGATCCGGTGAGAAAAAATGGTGCGGTGTCTGAATAAGCGCCAACTTTGGATCTTTCAGGAACATCCCCATTGTGAGCTGAAAAAATGCTCGTGTAGGAATATGGTCACAGTCAAAAATCGCAACAAACTCACCGCTGGTCTGCTTCAACGCATAGTTAATGTTACCGGCTTTCGCATGTTCATTCGTTGGGCGGCGGATGTAGTTCACCCCTACACTTTTGGCGAAATCTCGGAAGCTACCACGCTTGCCGTCATCCAGAATGTGGATGTTAAGTTTGTCTTTCGGCCAATCGACACCTAACGAGGCATAAACCGTCGCTTTCACAACATCGAGATCTTCGTTGTAAGTAGGGATCATCAAGTCAATGGTTGGCCAAGTTGACTGATCCGGTGGCATCGATACTGGTTTGCGATTCAATGGCCAGATATTTTGGAAGTAGCCAAGCATCAGCACAATCCAAGAATACGTCTCAGCTAGAAGTAAAACGCCCCCTAGAAACAAAGCAACAGGATCGTCCCAGTTCAGGGTAGACGAATAACGCCACCACAAGTATCGACATGAGGCCGTAACCGACAAGATGATCAAAAGCATGGTAGGAAAACGACCCGGCATGCGACGGACCATCATCGCTAATGCCCAGAGTAACAGTACAAAGACAGTCTGAGCCTGATAACCAAATGGCACCGTAAAACAAAGCAAAGCGATTAACACCACGAAAAACAACAAGGTGTAGTTCAACGCCATCGCTGACTTACTTGCTTTAATACGCTCTCGAACTTGTGGATCTTTGATGTTGTTCGCTGTCTGTTCTAACCAGCGGACGCCTTTTGCAACCAATTCAAATGGCAAGTAGAACGCATTGCGAATTTGCTCGGCTAAAGTCATCGCTAAGCTGCTGGTTTTTTTGGACCATGCTGTATTTACGTTTTGCCTGAAGCAAAGCAACCACACGCTTTGGATAATAAAACGTACAGGATCAAACCATCTTGGCGCAGCAAAATTAACGTTTGGATAGTAAACCAAAGGCAGTTTCCATGAGGGAACACCCGAAATAACCGGCTTTAAAAATACAAAACTCAATGAAAACCAAAAAGACAAAGCACACTCACCAACCCAGTTTGTTTTACAATTCCAGGCTTGCTCGTAAGCGTTCTTCTGCAGTCTGAATTGGTCCACTACCCAACGTTGGAAAATCAGATTAAGACTTCGCATAAATTAGCTTTGGTCCTGAGCGCTTGATAACGCTGATACACACCAAAAAGCAAAAGACTGAAAATCTTTTGCGGCTTGGCTCGATGGCGAATAGTGTTGAACGGTCGTCAGGTTTGCCACACATTCAAGCAATGCCGTATCTCGATGAATCGAAACAGGAATCAAGGATTCGCTAAGTTCCTTTTTCAGCACCAACATGAAATCACGACCAATTTCGGTTTCTGGCTGATATTTATTCACCAAAAAACGTAATTTATCAGAGCGAAGCAATCTCGATAGCTCTTCATGTTGTAGCCAAGATTGAAGAGTGAGATAACTCAAGGCGTCTGCCGTTACCACCACCACAATCATATCCATTGAGTCGACAAAAGATCGCACTTCAGGATCAGTAAGCTCTGCTAAGTCGGCGTGAAAAAGCAGCCACTGTTCACCACGGTTTTCGCTCACTTGCAACGTCGTTTCACCTAACATTGATAGATAGTGAGAACGCTCATTAAAAAACGCTTTTAACTGCTCAGAATTCAGATGGCCAAACGGTAAAAAAAGTGCACCTTGTGGGCTTTCATAACCAGCCTGGGTCCAAGGCTTATCTAAAAGAAGTTGTTTCGCCCAGCCTCCTTGCTCTTCCCTCGGCAAGCCAAGATGAGCTTGCAGTAAACTATTAGGCACCACCTCAATGGCCAGTACCTGTTTATTTATCTTAACTAACGCTTGTGCCAAATTCGCAGCGACGGTCGTTGAGCCACAGCCGCCTTTTAAACTAACAAATAGAAGGCGCTTCATATTGCTTCCGTTTCTGAATTTTTCTGCGTATTACGTACCAAAGATAGAACATTACGAGCACCGTTGGCTTTGAAGACTTGCCACTTATTTTTAACTTGTACGTAAGACTCGTTTTCTGTTGTTTCAATATACGTGTATTGAGTTAAGTTATAAGAAGAGTAGATCGAATTAATATCTTTTGCAGACTCAGTCATAGAATTTTTCACAATGTAACGGAGCTTAAACTGAGATAACAGCAATCCCGCCACTATCATTTTCAGTATAAATTCCATTGTTAAAAAATTGACGCATCGACCTATGCGTCTCATATTTATAGAACGATGATGAATGTGAATAAGTTTATTTATAGCCCATATAAATAACAAAGGCCTAAATCATATTTAACTTCAGAAAAAGGATTACAATAATGAATTGTTACCATCCATTTAATACATATAAGAAATTTAAATATTTTAAATGATAATCATAGACTTAGAGACTATTGATTTTAAACTCATAAACATCATGTGAAGCACATGCTATAACTATTTTAATTTCTGATCAATTTCGTTTAATATCTTAGCGTCATTTTCTTGTCACTAAGAAAATCAAAATTGTAACGATTAGCATACAACGGATTGTGAGCTTCACAAAACACATTAAGTTATTGATTTAAGGCTCTTTATGTCATCACTCTCTGAATCATCTGCTATTAAAAACGAACGAGAGATAAACTCTGTTTATGTAAACTTATTTACTCATAAACAGATGCTTATTGATTATTTGTTCAGTACACTACCGGAAAATGACAACACTTCACTTACAAGCTTTACAGACAAAGAAACTTTTTTGTCCACATTGAATGATGAAGCCTTAATGAAATTCAATGACTTATCTAAAACCTACCTTGAACAGTGTTTTTTTCTTAGTCATAAATTCACAAAAAAAACGCCCAAAGCTATAAATCTTGCTAAAGACATTCACCAAACGAACATAAAGAAGTTTTCTACATGTCTATTAGTTGTTCCAGACTCGCTACTATCATCAACTAATGATGATTTTATAAGTGTCTTTCTACAAAGCTTAAATGAGCTGGCAAATAATAAAAAAATCACTATTAGTGTTTGTATATATGGGCATCTGACGACTTCACTATTAAAGCCCATTCTTATTTCTCACAATAGACACATTGCAGGTTTGGCGACCATGACATCATTAGATGACGCTCGCTACTGCTATCTTGTGGATTTTTGGTCCAATAAACACGGTGTAATTACCCAACACGAATACATTCTCACTAAAACTAAAGATAAAACACTAAAAGCAACGTCTTATGAAACGCATCAATCTCATGTCATGCCAGAAGACAAATCGGATAGCGATAGAATCTATGTCAGCAGAAGAGCTTTCAGAGAAAGCGTGAAAGCCCCAAAAGGGATGCGTGTGGCAGAGAGCAATCAAGGACTCATAGCGATGCTAGACAACCTTCGCTCTTCAACGATTATTTTCAGCTGCGATAACCAAAGCGAAGTTCAACAGATCGCGTTAGATTGCTACCGTTTAAGGTCCGCATATGGCCGTCGACTAAAGATTATTGTCAGGGAGACCCAACAATGTCTGAGATATGCAGATGAAAAGTTCTTGCTTCGCGCGGGGGCAAACTTCATTTCTCACGCGCAAATCCCCCACATGCGCTTTATGACTCAGGTTGAAGCAATTCAAGGCCAAATGCTTACACGCCCAATTCCTGAAAGTTTAGAGGCGCTCTTAAAATATGACTTTGAGTTTGGTAGCAAAGGCTACTTACAAAATCAGGACTTTAGTCAATACTGTATTGACGTCATTTCCCACTCAACACACTCAAGTGTGAACTTTGCACTTATAAAGCTGAACTTATTGCCAGGTATGACTGCAGAGGAATGTTTACGTCTTTGTCATATTCGAAGAGATGGCGACGTTGTGACAGCCTGCAACAAAGCTCTATATGTCGTGTTCAGTGCTATTCGACAAAGCGATATTGATATTGCGCTAAACAATATATTTGAGTTCCCAGTGAGAGACCTATTTCACTCGACCCACACGTTTGATACCCAACTAGATATCGAAACAGAGTTAAAATTCATCGTTCAAGATGCCGCTGTCATATCCGACGACGTTTCAGCTCTGGCGACAGAGAGGAAAATATTCCATACCGCCACTAACTCCATTACTGATGTTCCTCCTTTGTTTGCTGTGAAAAAAACCATTGATCTCAAGGAACGTTCATGAATATTAACGATTTTTTACTGACCGTGTGTATCAGTTCAGGTATTGGCCTACTCCTAGGATACTTTCTACGTGACCTAGTAAACGCTACCCGACGCTTTTACCACAAACACTTAAAACGCTCGCGCTATTTTGAGCTAGATACATCAGCCACTAACACCAAGAAGCTTAAGTAATGACATCGCATTCTCATGACTCTACCCCCCTCACTATAGGATTGGGCTGGTGGAACATTTACTTTATCGCAAAAACAGCGCTCTATTTTCAAGGAATCATCGATTTCCATCCAATGGAAAACTTTGCGCTGTTGATCTTCATCCTGCTTCCTATCTCGATGAAAAGCCTAAATGCGGTGCGCCATATCGTTTCATTTGTCGCCGCAGCGTGGCTCTTGCATTACGATTCTTACCTACCTCCTCTAAACCGTCTTTGGGCTCAAGCGGGACAGTTAATGCAGTTTGAATCGAGTTATCTGGTCGAGCTTTTGGGACGATTTTTATCATTCCAAGCAATACTCGGATTGCTCGCTTTGTGTGGTGCGTACTTTATTTTGAGCAAGTTTGTTAGGGTTTCAGTCTTTGTGGTTATTGCGATGATCTATATAAGTATTCCTATGACGACTGAACCTCAGACAACAGTGGCTGCAGAAGTAGCCCAACAACAGCCAACAACCGAGGTTACTGCTAGCAAACAACCTCAAATAACGGAAATTAATGATGCCAGTCTCAACACGTTAACTGCAGATTTCTTTTCTAAAGAAGCTTCCCGACATGTAACATTCGATACCAACAGCGCAATGGATGCTCCTTTTGATTTGCTGTTCTTGAGTATTTGTTCGGTCGCGTGGGATGACATCGAAATTGCAGGACTGGCTGATCATCCTCTGTTCAAAGAGTTTGACATCATGTTCGACAATTTTAGCTCCGCTACGTCATACAGTGGGCCTGCTGTCATTCGTCTGCTACGAGCCAATTGTGGTCAACAAGAACACAGTCAACTGTTCCAGCCAGCACCATCAAAGCAGTGCTACTTGTTCGAAAGTTTGAAAGAACTAGGCTTCACAGAAAATTTACTGATGAACCACAATGGTGTCTTTGATAGCTTCCTTGAATTGATCAAAAAAGACGGCGACTTACAAGCGGCTCTTATGTCTCAAGAAGACTTAACTCCTTACCAAAAATCTTTTGATGGCTCTTCGATCTTCCGCGATAAGCAAGTATTGGATAACTGGTGGCAGCAAAGACTTAACAGTAGTGATGACAAAGTCGTGGCACTCTACAACTCAATTTCACTACATGATGGCAACAGGATCATCAATGCGAACTCAAGCACATCTATTGCTAGCTACAAAATGCGCCTTAAGAATTTGCTTGATGACCTCCACGCGTTCTTTAAAACCTTAAAGTCCTCAAAACGCAACATCGTTGTCGCTTTGGTACCAGAACATGGTGGTGGTATGCGAGGAGACCGCATGCAAATTTCAGGTATGCGAGAAATTCCTGCACCGACAATCATTCATACACCGGTAGGAATTAAAATCTTCGGAGAAGGAATTCAGCGTCAGGGCGACACCGAACACGTAAGCGAGCCATCTAGCTATCTGGCATTGTCGCAGCTCGTTTCGAATATCCTGGATAAAAACATTTATCAAAGTAAGACGTTTAGCCCTTCAATATTGACAGAGAACCTACCAGAAACACGAGTTGTCGCGCAGAACTCAGGCTCTACTGTGATTGAAGTACAAGGGAAGTATTATGTTTCTCTTGATGGTTCAAGTTGGATTGAATACCCCGCAAAATAGCGAGAGTAAAACCATGCCATGACAAAGGCCGGTGTTTCCGGCCTTTGTCATATAAAAAACCAATAACCTCTCAAAGGTCTCAGAACTTCAATTGTCTATTGTCTATAAATAGGTAAAAATGGATCGAACATTATGCACTTAAGGGAATAACTCATGCCAATTGATTCACTGATCACCATCGGTATTTTCGTCGTTCTTGCTGTCGTTATCTTATCTTCAGCCATTAAAACGGTTCCGCAAGGAAACAACTGGACAGTTGAACGCTTCGGACGCTACACCCACACATTAAAGCCGGGTTTAAACTTGATCATTCCATTCGTTGATAAAGTTGGTCAAAAAGTAAATATGATGGAGCGCGTTCTCGATATTCCTGCGCAAGAGGTCATTTCAAAAGATAACGCTAACGTGGTTATTGACGCTGTCGGATTTGTTCAAGTGATCGATGCTGCCAAAGCGGCTTATGAAGTCAACGATTTAGAACACGCTATTAGAAACTTGACCCTTACCAACATTCGTACCGTTTTAGGTTCAATGGAACTGGACGAAATGCTGAGCCAACGCGACATGATCAACTCTAAGCTGTTGGCGATTGTTGACCAAGCAACAAACCCTTGGGGCGTAAAAGTCACACGAATTGAGATTAAAGATGTCCAGCCACCAGCCGATCTGACCGCTGCAATGAATGCGCAAATGAAAGCCGAGCGTAATAAGCGTGCGGAAATTCTTGAAGCAGAAGGGGTTCGCCAAGCTGAGATATTAAAGGCCGAAGGTCATAAACAATCAGAGATATTAAAAGCTGAAGGCGAAAAGCAGTCTGCTATTCTCCATGCAGAAGCACGTGAGCGTGCCGCGCAAGCAGAAGCAAAAGCGACTTACATGGTTTCCGAAGCCATTGCAAAAGGTGACATGCAAGCCGTCAATTACTTCATTGCACAGGGTTATACCGAAGCGATCAAAAGCATTGGTCAAGCCGAAAATGGTAAAATCATTATGCTTCCATTAGAAGCAACCGGACTAATGGGCTCGGTTGCAGGGATAGCAGAAATGTTTAAACAGCAAGATAAAGAATAATTTATGGACTTTTTTAGTTTGTTGGAAGGTATCTCTTTCTGGCATTGGCTAGCGTTTGGCTTTGCTCTTTTAGCAGTTGAGCTACTTGGTACCGCAGGGTATTTTCTCTGGCTCGGGATGTCTGCACTTATCGTTGGAGCACTCATGACCGTTTTGCCAATGAGCTGGCAATTGCAATGGCTTTGCTTTGCAAGCTTCAGCTTAATCACCACCTGGCTTTGGTGGCGACGACAATGGTCTAAAGACAAGCAAGAAGACCAAGAAAGAGATCTGAACCAAAAGTACAAGCAGTTAATTGGGCGTACTCTTATCCTTGAAGAAGACTTTTCCGTCGGGCTCAATCGCATCAAGGTAGCCGATACCACATGGTCCGCACAATCGGATCAAGCACTTCCAGCCGGTACCCGCGTAAGAATCACCGATGTTGAAGGTATTATTTTAATCATTGAGCCTGATTCTAATTAATTTATGCCAAAGTAATGGGGCAAATCATGCTCCATTACTTTAATCTAAACAACTGCTTTCATTTCATTACCTTAATTAAAATCGAGAAAAAAATAAGTATTAGTAATATTATTAATACCCTACCTACCATTTCCTATTATTTAATTATTCAACACACGACAATCAATAAGATAGAAATATATTTAGGTAAATTATCGATCTAAATTTATTTTAAAAAATAAAACTTTATTGAATTATTTTTTGATCTTTTTATCCTCGGATACATACTTAACGCATAAGCATTTAAGTTGAGTGCTTTTTATTTGGTAAGTAAGAGGATGTACTATGAATAAGCTTCTCTTTTTAATGTTGTGCGGTATTTTTTCTTTTTCTTCCTTTGCCTACAACAACGGAAACGGCGGTACAACTAATTTGGGACCTATAGTCGAATGTAAGATGCCAAGTGGCGACGTTACGAATATTCCAAGTGAAATGTGTCGATTTAGAGGTGGGGAATGGGAATAGTAAAGAAGTAAGAGCTTAGTTTGATATAAGAGCCCTATTAAACCTTGCCTTTCTGCGTAGTCACGGTTTACACAAGTACGTAGATTTTTAAAGTTTATATTAAGGTGATGATTATGAGATTTTTATCTGGTCTATTAGTAATATCTTTTGCCATAATTCCGTTAACCACTCATGCTAATGGTGCATCCGGTGGTCGTACGTTAGGCCCAGCGATAAAGTGTGAGTTGCCAAACGGTAATGTACATATGTTGCCACCGTTATATTGCAAAATATACGACGGCCGAGAAGTGAAATAGAAAAGGAGCCTAGCGGCTCCTTTTATTATCTAATTAAGTATTAGTGGAAGCTGTAAGGGATAAGAACTTGTAGACGTAAGTCTGTTTCATCCGCATCGCCAGCACCTGCGTACTCATCACGTTCTAGGATTGTACCGTGTAAACGAATGGTAGAACCTTTAAGCGCGCCACTTTGTAGTGAGTAAGATACTGTTGCGTTAACTGCGTATTCGCTTTCGTAATCCCAGTCACCTGATGCTCCGCTTGCTGCAGAGTCAGCGCCAGTACCGTAACCAAAGCCTAGGTAGTAGTTCCAGCCGTTACCTTGGTTGTAAGATAGACGGTTGTACCATGCTAGCTCACCCGCTTTGTTCCAGTCAGACAGCGCGTCCCACCACTGAGACCAAGTACCATTGTTCATACCATATGTATGAATAGTACGAGGAACGAAGTCCGCACGGTTATCTGTGTCTGTGTAGCGCAACTCAGACATCCAAGCTAGCTTGCCGAAAGATTGATTCAAAGATAGACCAGTGTGGAAACCTAGACCATCGTATTTCACATCATCGTCAACACCGTAGAAATCAAATGCTAGAGTTGTACGGTCACTAACAGTGTACTTCAAGTAAGCCTTGTAAGAAGTGTTGTCAGTTTCGTTGTGGTAGCTAGTTACTTGACCTGCACCCCAGTCAACACCATTTGCATATTGAACGCCAGTAGCTTGACCCAAACCAAGTTGCATAAACAAGCTGTCAGTTAGGTTACCGTTTAGGCCTAGAGAGTGTAGGTAGCTCCATGAAGTGTCAGACCAAAGCGCTGGTGCGTAATCATCTTCGTGAAGCAGCCAAGGTGCTGTAAATTGGTCTGCGCCAAAGTAGCTTAGGTTGAAATCACCAAGTTTAGCGTTTAGTTCGAAACCACGGTAAGTACCAGGTACAAAGCTCCAAACGTTACCGATTGTACCGTTACCACCAGCCTGTAACATACCGAAACGAGCATTAAAGTTTTCGTTTGCTTTGAATTTCAGCGCTGCTTTGTAAACTTTAAGCTGCTGACCATCACCTGCACCCCAGTCTAGGTTGTTACAAGTTGAGATTTCGTTACATAGGTAGCCTTCGTTTGAATTGTAAAGACTATCGTTGTAAAGATCGCCAGAGTAGTAAGCCGCAACATCAGCGCCCACCCAACCATCGTGGTAGCCAGAAGTGAAGTCTAAAATTGCGTTGTAAGAAGAGTAGTTTAGACGACTCCAACGGTCACCATTTTCACCGCCGGGCTTACCTGTTGTACGAGTTCGTGAACGAGTATCAACTATGAATAATGCATTCAGACTTGAGTCTTGCATAAATTCGTTCACTTTCTCTACGTACTCGCCACCTGCTGCACTTTCAGTAGACGCTGTAGCTGGAGCGACAGCAACAACACCAAACATTGCTGCGGTTAACGCTGAAACCTTAAAAAATTTGTCCATGGAAAAACTCCTAAAAATGGATATAGCTGTATTTTTCTATCTCACCTTTAGTTGGCCGCCGAAGGAGAGAAGTAAATTCCTGATCAAACCTAATTATTTCTAATTTGGCTTTTTTTAGTTCCTGCATACACACCGTGTATCCACGTGATTAAGACTAACTTCGCAGCTAAAAACATCCAAATGGAACTTATTTTTTTTCTAAAAAAATATGAGCCACTCCAAAGTTCCATATAACTTATTGATCCAGATCTTATTTTTAACAACACCAACACAACTCAACAAAATATCATTTAAAATCAAACATTTAAATTTAGCCTGAAAGTATCAACTTGAAGTCACTCGCAGACTAAAAAAGCCAAAAAAACCAATACCCCAAGGTTCGATCTTGATCACTGAAAAGAACAAAGGCATCAATTACTCAATAAAAAAACACTTAATTATGAACAAGAAAAAGCCCCGCATGCTTACCATACGGGGCTTTTAGTTATTTTTTAGCTTTTTTGAGAAGACTTAATTCATCAATTCGAGTAAGTCTTGTTCTGTTTTAATTTCGATACCCAGTTCTTGTGCCTTTGCGAGCTTCGAACCTGCATTTTCACCAGCAAACAAAATATCGGTTTTCTTAGAAACACTACCCGTCACTTTAGCCCCCAGTGCTTGGAGGGCTTCTTTGGCTTCTGTACGCCCCAGTTGAGAAAGTGTTCCCGTTAATACTACTGTTTTACCTTCTAATGGTAATTCCCCCACCTGCTCAGTAGTATTAATCTCTGGCCAATGAATTCCTTGTTCAAGCAAATCTTTAACCACCGCTTGGTTCTGTTCTTCACTAAAGAAAGTCGTAATATGTTGAGCAACCACAGCACCGATGTCTTGCACTTCAATCAACTGCTCTTCGGTAGCATTTTGGATCGCTCCCAACGTTTTAAAGTGCATTGCTAAGTTTGCTGCGGTTGCCTCGCCAACTTCACGGATCCCCAGTGAATACAAAAACCGAGGTAAAGTTGTTTCTTTGGATTTTTCTAACGCATTCACAATATTCTGCGCAGACTTTGGTCCCATGCGATCTAGTACGGTTAAAATCCCCGCTGATAACTTAAATAAGTCAGCAGGAGTTTTCACCATCTCACGATCAACAAGCTGCTCGATCACTTTATCGCCTAAACCGTCAACGTCTAACGCTTTACGAGAAACAAAGTGTTTTAGCGCTTGTTTGCGTTGGGCTTGGCAAACTAAGCCCCCCATACAACGTGTTACCGCTTCTCCTTCGATCCGCTCAACATGCGAACCACAAACAGGACACTGAGTTGGGAAAACAATATCTCGAGCTGTTTCTGGTCGACGCTCTTTGATGACAGAAACGACTTGCGGAATAACATCGCCAGCACGGCGGATCACAACGTGATCACCAATCTTGACTTGCAGACGTTCTATCTCATCTGCGTTATGAAGCGTCGCATTACTTACCGTTACCCCACCAACAAATACAGGCTCTAGTTTAGCAACAGGTGTAATCGCACCAGTGCGACCGACTTGGAACTCCACTTCATTCAGTGTCGTCATTTCTTCCTGAGCTGGAAATTTGTAGGCAATCGCCCAACGTGGAGCGCGAGCAACAAAACCCAGACGCTCTTGCACGGCAATATCGTCAATTTTAATAACGACACCATCGATCTCATAAGGGAGGGCATCACGACGCTGCAATATATCTTGGTAGTAAGCTTTTACATCCGCCAAGCTTTCAACTCGCTTAGTTTCCGGACACATTGGCAGTCCCCAAGATTTGATTT
The DNA here is from genome assembly GCF_033337375.1 of Vibrio sp. YT-17. Classification (NCBI taxonomy): domain Bacteria; kingdom Pseudomonadati; phylum Pseudomonadota; class Gammaproteobacteria; order Vibrionales; family Vibrionaceae; genus Vibrio; species Vibrio sp. YT-17. Next base: position 8,407 of record NZ_JAWOQP010000012.1, on the reverse strand, counting down.
GCAAAAAGCGTTCGTAATGACTTGCTGCCAATTCTGCACCTTGCACCACGCCTACACTGTATGCATAGAAGCTAAGCGGACGAGAAGCCGTAATACGTGAATCCAATTGTCGTAAGCTACCTGCCGCAGCGTTACGTGGATTAACAAAGATTTTCTCGCCTTTCTTCCTTGCTAATTCATTGAGCTTTTCAAACCCAGCTTTCGGCATAAAGACTTCACCACGAACTTCAAGACGATTTGGCCAGTCATTACCTCTGAGTTTTAAAGGAATAGCTTTAATCGTACGCACATTCTCTGTGATGTTTTCACCCGTAGTACCATCGCCTCGAGTGGCCGCCTGAACTAAAACGCCATTCTCATATAACAAACTTACGGCGAGTCCATCCAATTTAGGCTCACAACAGTATTCTTTCACACTCTGGCTGCCCACGCGCTCTTGTGCGCGCTTGTGGAAACTATCGAGTTCACTATCATCAAACGCGTTATCAAGCGAAAGCATCGGTACTTCATGTGTCACTTGGCTAAACGCAGAGAGAGGTTGCCCACCGACACGTTGGCTTGGCGAGTCTACGGTTATTAAGTCAGGGTTCTCAGCTTCAATATCCAGTAACTCTCGCATTAAACGGTCGTACTCGGCATCAGGGATCTCTGGGTTATCTTCCACGTAGTAACGCACAGCGTGGTAATGCAACGACTCTTTTAGTTCTTCTAGTCGCTGAAGTACTGATTCAGACATAGTAAAGCCCCGTGTATTTTCAATCGGTGAGGTTGGGAAATCCAAGAAAAAGGGCTCCATCCGGAGCCCTATTATTATTTGCTGTTAAGATTATGCGTTAGCGGCATTAAACTCAACTATTTGACGTCGATAAGATGCTAAACGATCTGGCGTCATTAAGTTGCGCTGGTCATCAAGTACGTTACCACCTAAGTCATCAGCAATTTGCTGCGCAGTTCGGAGCATTAAGTTGAAGTTCTGTTCAGCCTCGCCATAACAAGGCAATGTCATGAAGAATGAAATACCCTTCGTTGTAAACTCAGCAGGATCAGCATGTTCAAACGTACCAGGGTGCATCATATTAGCGACGCTAAACAGCACTTTGCCGTTACCGGACAAGTCGACATGACGATGGAAAATATCCATCTCGCCATAAATTAGACCGTTTTGTTGCATACTTTCAAATAAAGCAGTACCAACAAATGGCTCTTCACCAGCACAGTGCACATTCAATACAATCACTTGCATTTCAGGTTCTGGCTTTGGCTCTTCCTTAGGCTCTGCAACGACAGGCTCACTAACCGTTTCGACTTGCTGTTCTTTCTCCGTAATATCAAACGCGGCGGGAATAACTTCTTCTTCCACAGCAGGCTGGAATGGCTCTTCAGCTACTGTTGCTTGAACAACAGGCTCAACGTCCTCTTCTTTATCTTTTTCTGCAACAAATGAAGGGATGTCATCCGGCTCCTGCTGCGTCTGTTTGACTTCAGATGGACCACCGAATAACGGGTCAGATTCAAACTTGTTGTCGAAAGAACTCGCCATCCCAAAATCTGGTTCTTTGCGATCTTTGCGAATGATCTCAAAGTCATCTTCAGGAGCGGGAGCGAAGTCTCGTTCTTTCTCAACAAGATCATTTTTGTCTTCTTGGTCAACATCCAGCTTACCAAGTGGCTTGTTACCAAACTTTGCTTTGCCTTCTTTTTTACTGCTCCATAAACCATGAAACAGTAATGCCGCGATGGCTAATGCGCCAACAACAATGAGTACGAATCGCAATTCCTGCATTATTTACTCTCAATATACTTGTTTTTACTACTCGCAGTTCCTTGAGCAGCAACCCAAGTGCAATAAATCTGAATGATACGTTTACTTTACCAAAACTATATGTAGATTTAGAACAACTTAATGCAAGAAGTTCCGTTTTTTGTTGTGATTCTTGCCACGATTCCACTTAACAAGACGTCATTTGTCAGGGCTTTGAAAGAAAAGTCCTCACAGGTACAATGAGTTTTCATTTACACGAAGCCAAAATAGACATGAAGAAAAACAATCAGCAGAGAACCGGGTTCGGTTATTTTCTATACGGGATACAATTGGCACTAGCCCCTAAAATCAGGCGCTTTGTCATCTTACCTCTACTTGCAAATATCTTGCTTGTAGGTGGTGCCATCTTCTATCTATTTTCAAACCTTAATATATGGATAGAAGGCTGGATTGGGCAGCTGCCTGAGTTTTTATCCTGGTTAACTTACATTCTTTGGCCTTTACTCGCTCTAACGATACTCGCTACCTTCTCCTATTTTTTCAGCACGCTCGCGAACTTTATCGCCGCGCCATTCAATGGCCTCTTGGCTGAAAAAGTGGAAGAGTACTTAACGGGACAAAAAGTAAATGATGATGGTTTCACTGCCGTCCTGAAAGATGTTCCTCGCGTTTTAGCTCGTGAGTGGAGAAAGCTCCTTTACATTTTACCTAAAGCAATAGGCCTATTCCTGTTATTGCTCATCCCTGCCCTTGGACAAACAGTAGGCCCATTTTTATGGTTTATCTTTACCGCCTGGATGCTCGCGATTCAATATTGTGACTACCCGTTTGATAACCACAAAATCCCATTTAACAACATGCGTTACAAATTGAAACAAAAGCAAGGTAAGGCCTATGGCTTTGGGGTATTGGTGTCTGTATTTACGACGATCCCAATTTTGAACCTCATTGTCATGCCTGTAGCAATATGTGGTGCAACCGCTATGTGGGTCGCGGAGTTTAAGCACCAACGATAGTCGATTAGAGATTAAGGAAAGGGATCAGCGCCAGCTTTTCCCTTTTCTTTTATCAAGTTCTGGGCCAACCTAATAAGATATAACTTTTTAATCCTTTTCCCTTTTTTTCATACCGCATATTCTTCTATCCATATTCACACAACGTGTAATGAAGGAACATCACTATGAGCAAAATCTACGAAGATAACTCTCTTACTATTGGTAATACACCTCTCGTTCGTCTAAACAAAGTAAGTAAAGGCAAAGTTCTCGCGAAAATTGAAGCGCGTAACCCTAGCTTCAGTGTTAAGTGCCGTATCGGTGCAAACATGATTTGGGAAGCAGAGAAAGCGGGCCTTCTTAAGCCAGGTGTAGAGCTTGTAGAACCTACCAGTGGTAACACAGGTGTTGCTCTAGCATTCGTAGCGGCTGCTCGCGGTTACAAGCTAACATTGACCATGCCTGAATCAATGAGCCTAGAACGCCGTAAGCTACTAAAAGCACTAGGCGCGAACCTTGAGCTGACTGAAGCGGCGAAAGGCATGAAAGGGGCGATTGCTAAAGCAGAAGAAATCGTAGCAAGCAACCCTGAGAAGTACCTACTTCTTCAACAATTTGACAACCCAGCGAACCCAGAAATCCACGAAAAGACTACGGGCCCTGAGATTTGGGAAGCGACAGACGGTGAAATCGACGTATTCGTTGCTGGTGTTGGTACGGGCGGTACTATCACAGGTACAAGCCGTTACATCAAAGGTGAAAAAGGCAAAGCCATCACTTCTGTTGCAGTTGAGCCAGCAGAGTCTCCGGTTATTGCACAAGCACTTGCTGGCGAAGAAATCCAACCTGCCCCACACAAAATTCAAGGTATCGGTGCTGGTTTCATCCCTGGTAACCTCGATTTAGACATTATTGACCGTGTTGAGCAAGTTACCTCAGAAGAAGCGATTGAGATGGCTCGTCGCCTAATGGAAGAGGAAGGTATCCTAGCTGGTATCTCATCTGGCGCAGCGGTTGTTGCAGCGAACCGACTTGCAGAACTACCTGAATTTGAAGGAAAAACAATTGTAACTGTCTTGCCAAGTTCCGGTGAGCGTTACCTAAGTACAGCACTCTTTGCAGGTATCTTTACCGAAAAAGAGAACCAACAATAATATGTGTTCAAATCAATTTTTAGTTTAAAAAAGCCCCGTTTAGGGGCTTTTTTGTTGATCCCTGCCCTACCTTTGGTAATATCAGGGTGTTTTATTTCTAGCTTCAAAATAAAGAAGCAGAACACAAAAAGGTTTCAAAGTGATTACGCACGCAAACAGTTGCGTAGTTACCAAACTTTTGACTAGTATCAGAACTGACGCGCTTTGAACTCTTCCCGTGCTAGCGCACAAGATGTAAAGCAGTTAAGCTAAAATCTGGTCACAAACTAACAAAAAAATACATTTATTGGGGTATATCACATGTACGAGAAGCAAGTAGAAATCACAGCAGAAAACGGCCTTCACACTCGTCCAGCTGCACAGTTTGTTAAAGAAGCAAAAGCATTCGACGCAGACATCACTGTGACTTCTAACGGTAAAAGCGCTAGCGCTAAGAGCCTGTTCAAACTACAAACACTAGGCCTAGTAAAAGGTACTCAAGTTACTATTTCTGCTGAAGGCCCACAAGCTCAGCAAGCAGTTGACCACCTAGTTGCTCTAATGGACCAACTACACTAATCCGGTCTCCTACTCCAGAAGCCATTTTGTGAAAGCAAAATGGCTTCGTTGGAAATAGGCTCAAAACTAAGCTAAAACTATTCGTTAGCGCACCCATTATTCTCCCGTTTTATAAAGTTGACCAAACTTAAGGTAAGGCTATGATTTCAGGCATCCTAGCATCTCCTGGTATTGCAATCGGTAAAGCACTACTACTTCAAGAAGATGAAATTGTCCTAAACACAAACACTATTTCTGACGATCAAGTAGAAGCTGAAGTTCAGCGTTTCTTTGACGCTCGTAACAAATCTGCAGCTCAGCTAGAAACTATCAAGCAAAAAGCGCTTGAAACGTTTGGCGAAGAAAAAGAAGCGATCTTTGAAGGTCACATCATGCTTCTTGAAGACGAAGAGCTAGAAGAGGAAATCCTAGCACTTATCAAAAACGACAAGATGACTGCTGATCACGCTATCCACTCAGTGATCGAAGAGCAAGCATGTGCTCTTGAGTCTCTAGACGACGAATACTTAAAAGAGCGTGCAACTGACATCCGCGATATCGGTTCTCGTTTTGTTAAGAACGCACTAGGCATCAACATTGTTTCGCTTAGCGATATCAACGAAGAAGTAATTCTTGTTGCTTACGACCTAACGCCATCTGAAACTGCACAAATCAACCTAGACTACGTGCTTGGTTTTGCTTGTGATATCGGCGGTCGTACATCTCACACTTCAATCATGGCTCGCTCACTTGAGCTTCCAGCTATCGTTGGTACTAACGACATCACGAAGAAAGTTAAGAATGGCGACATGCTGATTCTTGACGCAATGAACAACAAGATTGTTGTTAACCCATCAGAAGCTGAGCTAGAAGAAGCGAAAGCGGTTAAAGCAGCATTCCTAGCTGAAAAAGAAGAGCTAGCGAAACTGAAAGACCTACACGCAGAAACGACTGACGGTCACCGTGTAGAAGTTTGCGGTAACATCGGTACAGTGAAAGACTGTGACGGTATCCTTCGTAACGGCGGTGAAGGTGTTGGTCTGTACCGTACTGAATTCCTATTTATGGACCGTACTGCGCTACCAACTGAAGAAGAACAGTACCAAGCGTACAAAGAAGTTGCGGAAGCAATGAACGGTCAAGCTGTGATCATCCGTACTATGGATATCGGCGGCGATAAAGATCTCCCATACATGGATCTTCCAAAAGAGATGAACCCATTCCTAGGTTGGCGTGCTGTACGTATCAGTCTAGATCGTCGTGAAATCCTTCGTGATCAGCTACGTGGCATCCTACGTGCTTCTGCACACGGCAAACTGCGTATCATGTTCCCAATGATCATCTCTGTCGAAGAAATCCGTGAGCTTAAGAAAGCGATCGAAGAGTACAAAGAAGAGCTACGCGCTGAAGGCCACGCGTTCGACGAAAACATCGAAATCGGTGTTATGGTTGAAACTCCTGCTGCTGCTGCGATCGCACACCACTTAGCGAAGGAAGTGTCTTTCTTCTCTATCGGTACAAACGACCTAACTCAGTACACGCTAGCGGTTGACCGTGGTAACGAGATGATTTCTCACCTATACAACCCACTATCACCAGCTGTACTTACAGTGATCAAGCAAGTTATCGACGCTTCTCACGCAGAAGGTAAATGGACTGGTATGTGTGGTGAACTTGCAGGTGACGAGCGTGCAACACTTCTACTTCTAGGTATGGGTCTGGACGAGTTCTCAATGAGCGGCATTTCAATCCCTAAAGTGAAGAAAGTTGTTCGTAACTCTAACTTCGCAGAAGTGAAAGCAATGGCTGAAGAAGCCCTTTCTCTACCGACAGCAGAAGAAATCGAAGCCGTGGTAGAAAAGTTTATTGCTGAGAAAGCTCAGTAATCGGTAGTACCAAGTAATTCAATACTTAATGGCCATTAGACGGCGAAAAAAGTCGTCTAATGAGCTATATTGGTATACTATAATTCGACAGAATAAAACCAAACCTTAGGAGCATGACACAATGGGTCTGTTTGACAAACTTAAGAAGCTTGTATCTGATGACAGCGCTGACGCTGGTGCTATCGAAATCATCGCGCCACTTTCTGGTGAGATTGTAAACATCGAAGACGTGCCAGATGTTGTTTTCGCTGAGAAAATCGTTGGTGACGGTATTGCTATCAAGCCAGCAGGCAACAAAATGGTAGCTCCTGTAAACGGTACTATCGGTAAGATCTTCGAAACTAATCACGCGTTCTCTATCGAGTCTGACGACGGTGTTGAGCTTTTCGTTCACTTCGGTATCGACACAGTTGAACTAAAAGGCGAAGGCTTCACGCGTATCGCTGAAGAAGGTCAAACTGTTAAAGCTGGCGACACTGTAATTGAATTCGATCTAGCTCTTCTAGAAGAGAAAGCGAAGTCAACGCTAACTCCAGTTGTTATCTCTAACATGGACGAAATCAAAGAGCTAAACAAGCTTTCTGGTTCTGTAACTGTTGGTGAAACTCCAGTTCTACGTGTAACTAAGTAATTTTTACTTAATCGAACACGAAAAAACGCTGCCATTGGCAGCGTTTTTTATTACCTGAAATTTTGTTTCTGATCGACTTACATCAATGAAATCCGCTCAGCTAAGTAATCCAAGTGCCGAACTCTGCCTTTGCTTCGCTTGAGCGAGTAATGCAGTTGTCGCATCTTGGAGCACTTGAGAACGCACCATTTCCGTAGATTCTCTTGCGAAGTCTGTATCTCTTATTCGACTCTTGGATTCTGTAACACTCCGATTCACAGTATTTAAGTTATCCATCGAGCCGTTTACACGGTTCTGAAAGCTGCCAATTTCACTCCGGTGCGAATCAACATACTTAATTGCTGCATCAATCACCCCAATTGAAAGCTGCGCCTTACCTGCCGTCGACATATCGATGTCATCCATTGTGACTAATTGACCAGCGCTCACATCAAGCTCATCCGCTAAACTCCCTTCGAGAACCACACCCTCTGGCGCCTTCATCGTAGAAGCGAAGAATTGCAGTTCGTTGTTTTCCGTTACTGAAGCATTCACTATCGATTGTTGAGCATTGATGTAAGTGGCGACCTGTTCTATGCGGTCACCCAATTTGAGTCCAATGGATTCCGTTTGGGTTTGCCCTTTACTGTCTTGGTATTCGACTTTTAGGGTTTGGTTATCTTTAGTGACTCGCCAATCTTTATCGACCGCATCACCAACATAATGCTGCCCTCCCATCTCTGGGATATGGCTACGCATGTTACGTAACGTCAAAGAGATTGAATTAGCGTTCGCGCCAATATGGAAACTTTGTGAACCGTAAGATCCATCAAACAGGTTTTTATCCGCAAATGTTGTCGTGATCGCGACACGATCAAGCTCATCTTGCAGCGCTACGACCTCATATTGAATACTTTGCCGATCACTTGAGTCATAACTGCCGTTTGCTGCTTGAAGCCCCAGAGAGCGTAAGCGTTGCAATATGTCACTGCTTTCGTGCAATGCTCCCTCCGCTGTTTGAGCAACAGAAAAAGCGTCGTGCGCATTTCTTAAGGCGACATCAAGCCCTCTCGTTTGTACATGGAGAGTATTCGATATCTGTAAACCTGCCGCATCATCGCTCGCCGAGTTGATTCGAAACCCCGAAGTTAGGTTGCGTTGTGACTCAACATTTTGCGCAGCTGCTTGACTCAGGTGTCTCTGCGCCACCATCGCAGAAACATTGGAATTTAAAGAGATCATCTAATCGATATGAATGCCTTATCGAACATACTGTCAGGACACATCTGAATCGTTATAGCCAATAAGCAAAAAGCCAGGGATGAGCCTGGCTTTGGTTTCTTGCTTTGTTAAATTGATTAACCTAGCAGACTTAGCGCTGAGTTAGGCGCTTGTTTCGCTTGCGCAAGGATTGAGCTTGACGCTTGCGATAGAATTTGTGATTTGGTCATTGCCGTCGTTTC
>NZ_JAWOQP010000129.1:0-1219 GCF_033337375.1 Vibrio sp. YT-17 | reverse complement strand
TGCGCCTTATAAATTACAAATCGACCAACGTCTCACTTCCGTCAATCCACTTCTCGACCACATCTTTAAGCAACTCAAAAGCAAGTCACTGCCCAAAAGTCTCGTTTTGGTGCCAATGCTAGAATCTTCTTACAACGCAAAAGCCGTTTCTCACGCCAACGCCGCGGGATTATGGCAATTGATTCCTGCAACAGCGATGCGCTTTGGTTTAACGGTTGATTCGAATGTGGATGAGCGTTTCGATACCCAAGCCAGCACGAAAGCTGCATTGGACTATCTGGCGTTTTTATACAACAAGTTTGATCAAAACCTCGCATTAACGCTGGCGGCCTATAATGCAGGAGAAGGCCGAATTGCTCGCGCTATAAAGAAAGCAGGCACCGATGACTTCCAACACCTCACTCTGCCAAAAGAAACACATCAGTACGTCAGTCGTTTCTTCGCCTTGGAAAAACTGATAGATATCGGGCAGTTACAACACTCTTCTTTTCAGCCATTGCTTCTATTTGCTGCTGAATCTGCGGCACCATCACAGCCTCTGATCGACTTTAGTCGACTTCCTCCACTCGTTAATTTGTGATAATAATCACCAAAACAACGAATGTCAGAAGAACGTAAAATTACAAGATCCTGTTCTGCTAATTTAAAAACTCGTGATCTCGATGCAAACGTGTGCAAAAAAGTTAAGGTAATGTATCTCAAGAATAAGAAAGAGTAGTGGTTTACTGATAATAGTCCAATTTGCACTTGTTTATTGGATAGATATGCATCACATTACGTGTGCAAAAAAGATGAAAACCAATGGTTGGACCTATTAATTATTTACACACTAAATATAAAACGGCTATTGTTTTCATAGTTTGAAACAAAACTCAGAATATCGAGATGACGCTTCGCTTGCGCGTCTGGAATAAGTCCGGGTTCCGGGGGGGAGCTCGGACTTTTTTATTGCGCTTAATTGCGTAAAGAAGTGAATGATGAAATCCCTAAACACTTCTAAAAACGCTTACTGAAGCTCATTCCCATTCAATAGGTATGAGCTCAGTCTTCGGCACTCTGGTGACAGCTAAAGCAACTCTTTAGCGATCAGGTGAAGTAAGAACGTTTCACGTTCGATACTCATTCCTTTCTTCGGGCTTTCTGCCATCGTCTTTTCGTTATGTGCTATCGCTTCATGGACATTCATCCAAACTGGACGCATGCCATTCTTCACTTCGTA
>NZ_JAWOQP010000128.1:0-1225 GCF_033337375.1 Vibrio sp. YT-17 | reverse complement strand
GTGGCGGGTTTTTTTATGGTGTTGGGAAAGTCGTGTGAGTCAGTGCAAGAGCATTCCCGAACCATGTTTATTCGATGTTATTTGGGGGATTTAGGTACTAACCCATAAGGGATCGATTTGAACGCTTTCGGGTGCGCTTGATATGTTGGTGCCTTGTGCACACCTTTCCAATCTAAAAGCATAATCGCGAGCACATTGCGATGTTCCCCAAACTTTAGATCAAAGTCACCATCAACGGATGGAATCATCCCTTGTTCGGTGCTGATGGCATCTCGAATCGCTTGGCGTGTTTTCTCAACGACGGGATCGTGGTCAAGGCCAGCCAGTAAAAATGAAATACCTACTTCGGCAATGATGTCTTCTTTTGCTCGCAATAAAATCGTGTCGATGTTGTCGCGGAAGTAATCATAAATCCATTGATGATCCGCTTCATTCACGCGCTTTTGATAATACTGAGAGTCGGCAAAGATGATGTGTGTCATGCCATAGATTTTGTTGCCGTATTGCTGAGCAGAGAGCTTTTTATCATTGTCGTCGGGGTAGGTCGATCGGAATGCTTCAATGAACGCGTTCACCACATCTTGTTCACCCAGTTGACGCAGCCAATAGACCTGATTTGCCAACTGCGCCGCCCATGCTTCAATCATCTCTTGATCGGTGGCGTAGCGAGTAAAATCGTAACGACGAATGATTTCTCGCAGTGTTTTATCTTGTTGGTGCTTTAAGCCGTACTCATCTGCTCTCGCCATCGCGCCCAGTAAATCGACGCCAAGATACAAATACTCAGGGTGATGTTTTGTTACGGTATAACGACGTTGACTGCGCTCGTCCTCTTTTTCTTGGTAGCGAGTAAGCCGCTCAGAGGAGTACAAAATGATGTCTTCTGGTTTGACGACGTCATTCGCGAAGCGATTCAATCGGCTTGCGACTTGAGCCATGTCTGTCCAAATGGTTGCGTAGTATTTTTCATCTAAGGTTTGGCGGAACATACGCAGCCCAAAGTGGCCTTCCTTAAAAGGAGGAAGCGTGAATAACTCACGTTCGTATGTGTCGCGAATCAGCTGTGCTGATTGAGAGTAATTAAGTGCAGGCACCTCTTCTTGAGATGCCTGTACATTCAAGATGAGTGAGCAAGAGAGCAAGACCGCCAAGCTGGTAGGTTTGATACGCATAAATCCATTCCCTGATATAACCTAGATGTAAACTTATCATCAATGTTTGTTAA
>NZ_JAWOQP010000127.1:0-1234 GCF_033337375.1 Vibrio sp. YT-17 | reverse complement strand
GCCTTCAGGAGGCGTCCAGGTGATGTTTTGACTTGGGTCTTTGATATCGCAGGTTTTACAGTGAATACAGTTCGCCGCATTAATCTGTAATTCGGCTTGCTCTGCACCTTCTACAATTTCATACACCCCAGCAGGACAGTAGCGTTGAGCGGGCTCGGCATAGAGCGCCAAGTTCTGTTCGATAGGAATGCGCTGGCTGGCAAGCTGCAAATGACACGGTTGGTCTTCTTCATGGAAAATATTGGATAAATAGACGGAAGAAAGACGGTCGAAACTCAACACGCCATCAGGCTTCGGATAGAGGATCTCATCGCTGTTTTCCGCCAGAATCAAAGACTGATGATCGGGATGTTCACAACGTACATTCCACTTTGCTTTGCCTTTTAACACGTTGTGTTCCAACATCGCTAAACCACCACCTAACCAAGAGCCAAAACGGTGTATTCCGCTAGAGAAATTGCGTGCTTGATAAAGCTCTTCATATAGCCAGGACTGTTTGAAATGGCTTTGGTAGTCGGCAATAACCGATTGATTTGAAACCGCTTCAAAAACGGCTTCAGCGGCGAGTATCCCCGACTTCATCGCGGTATGCGTGCCTTTGATTTTCGCGCTATTGAGCGTGCCAGCATCACAGCCAATCAATAGTCCACCCGCAAATTGTTGGGTCGGAAGGGAATGAAAGCCGCCTTTGGCAATCGCCCTAGCCCCATAGCTGATGCGCTTACCGTTTTTCAGGTACTGCTCAATCATCGGGTGATGTTTAAAACGCTGAAATTCTTCAAACGGACTCAGGTGGGGGTTTTCGTAATTAAGGTCAACAATCAGGCCAACTGCGACTTGGTTGCCCTCAAGATGATAAAGATAACTGCCACCACTCGCTTCGTTTGCCAACGGCCAACCTAATCCATGCACAACCAATCCTTGCTGATGTTGCTCTGCAGGTATTTCCCACAGCTCTTTAAAGCCAATCGCATAGTGCTGTGGCGTTTTATCTTCAGCGAGATTAAATTTGTTAATTAATTGCTTACCAATATGGCCACGAGCCCCGTCAGCAAACAGAGTCAACTTAGCGCGAAGTTCGATACCCGGCTCGAAATTGGCTTTTTGCTCGCCGTTTTTATCTAACCCCATGTCGCCAGTAAGCACGCCACAAACACGGTTTTGTTCATCAATAATGGCTCGGTTAGCACTAAAGCCAGGGTAGATTTCTACACCTAGGTTTTCTGCTTGCGAT
>NZ_JAWOQP010000126.1:0-1235 GCF_033337375.1 Vibrio sp. YT-17 | reverse complement strand
TCAATATCACATATAAGGACGTGGTTTACTTTGACAACACTGCATAAAAAAAACAAGGTATATCACCAATGTCTATCAGAAACCTATCTATTGCGAAGAAAATTTCGCTCTCTTTTTTACTGATTGCGCTTATTAATATTGTATTTGGCGTGTTTTTGTCTAAAGAGCTCAAAGAAATCAAATCTGAGCTTTTAAACTATACTGATGACACTCTTCCAGCAATGGAAAGAGTGGATGCGATCCGAGATGATCTTTCTCACTGGCGTCGCTCTCAATTTGCTACTTACACCTATAAGGACGCAGATAAGATCAGAAACAAAATCGCAAGTAACATCCGTGAACGCGAAAAGATCAGCAAAGAACTTGAAGCTTACGGCTCAACCATTTGGCCAGGTGAAGAACAACAAACGTTCCAACGCCTAATGCGCCAATGGAAACAGTACTTGGTTACTATGGACCAATACAATGAGTCGATGTTAGCAGGCAACAAAACCGAAGCGCTCGCTGTTCTATCTAACTCTTTAAACGACTTCGAAGCCGTCGATTCTGATCTAAACGAGCTAATCCGCTTGTTGAAAGTCGCAATGGACAGCAACAAAAATCACATCCTTTCTTCAGTGAACGGTTTGAGCAGCTCATCCATCGCGAGCAACGTGACCATTCTAGTGATCATGATTGTTATGACGCTTGTTCTAACGCGTTTGATTTGTGGCCCACTACAACTTGTTGTGGAACAAGCAAACTCGATTGCGAAAGGTGACCTTTCTAAAGACATCGATCGTAAATTGATTGGTAACGATGAACTGGGCGAGTTGGCAGATGCAACGACTAAGATGCAAAACGACCTACGCCAAGTTATCGACAACGTTATTGCCGCTGTAACGCAATTGAGCAGTGCAGTAGAAGAGATGAACCAAATCTCTGAGCTTTCTGCTTCTGGCATGAAAGACCAACAGCTACAAATCACGCACGTTGCAACAGCAATGACGGAAATGAAAGCTGCGGTAGCCGACGTTGCACGCAACACGGAAGAGTCAGCGAGCCAAGCAAACGATGCAAACCACCGTACACAACTTGGTGTGCGTGAAACACAAAGCATGGTTGATGCGATTGGTGAAGTAGCAAATGTTATCGGCGCTGCTGGTGATACAGTTTCAGAGCTTGAACAGCAATCGAACCAAATCAACGTTGTGGTTGATGTTATCCGTGATATCGCGGATCAAACAAACTTGCTT
>NZ_JAWOQP010000125.1:0-1237 GCF_033337375.1 Vibrio sp. YT-17 | reverse complement strand
TTCTCCCACTGACATTATCCAACGCGCTGGCTATTCTACTTGGTCACGCATTTCGAGTGGCGGGCTTGGGGGATGTTTCCTTACTGCTTTTCCACCTTTCCGACATTTTGATCAACCTATATCCCACGGCATTTTGCGTGGTTGCTGCATATTATTTGTCGCACAAAGCCAATGTATCGAGCGTGGTGCTTATCATTTATTCGCTGATCATGTTCTATTTGGTGTCGATAGAAAATGAAAGCTTATCCGCGACGTATACGTTACCCAATAACTCTCTGTTGGCGCTGATCAGCGCCATGATGTCGTATTTGTACTGCAAACATTTGAGAATTCAATTGCTTGAACCCCAAGCACTGGACTTTACTTCTCGGCTGTTTAAAGACGTTTTGCACTTTTTCGTATTTGTTCTTGTCGCGGTAAGCCTGTCTCACGTCACTGCGGCGATCATGGTGTGGTTTAGTGGCGCAGTGCGCAGTATCGGCGTCGATCCTTTAACGCTTGAAGGCGGTTTAATCTATCAAACCGTTTTGGGGTTGCTAGGGGCGACGGGCATCAATGCTCACAACATGTTGTTTGCCATCAAGCAGCAGATATACGCTGCGACCGAAGCCAACATGGCTGCTTGGCAAGCTGGCGAAGCGTCGCTTAACGTTATCAGCCAAGGTTTTTACGACGCCTTTTTGTCTATGGGCGGTTCAGGAAACAGCGTCTGTTTGCTTTTGTGTATCCTGATTTTTGCCAGAGAGCGCAACCACATCATGTTGGCGTTGGCGGCTGCGCCATTGGTGATGTTCAACATTAATGAAGTGTTGCTGTTTGGTTTGCCGATCATCTTTAACCCCATTCTCATCATCCCATTTGTACTGGTGCCTTTGGTGAGCTTCGTGATCACTTATGCGAGCATTGCGTCGGGTATGATTGATCCGGTCGAGAAGATCGTGAATTGGATGACGCCGCCGTTGATCAGTGGATATGTCGCAATGGGAAATCATATTCAAGGCACAATACTTCAACTGATAGTGATCGCGGCAGGGGTATTGATCTATCGACCTTTTTATCTTGCTTATGCAGGCAAACACGCGAGTCAATTTGGGCTGAACAATGCGCTGAATGGTATTGAACAATCGCTGTTTAAGTCTCTGCTTAATAGCGTGAAAGATTCAAACATATACAGTATCAATAAATCATCAGCTCAGAAGCGTTGACTTCAATTCTGCGAGAAGGGGAGGTGGTGATG
>NZ_JAWOQP010000124.1:0-1239 GCF_033337375.1 Vibrio sp. YT-17 | reverse complement strand
TTAGGCGGTTTTGCTAATGCCTGTCGCACCATTCCTATCGCGCTAGAAATCTGTAAAGAGATGGAAGAGTTGTGTCCAGACGCTTGGTTGCTGAACTTTACTAATCCATCGGGCATGGTGACCGAAGCGATTCTCAAGCACACCAAAGTAAAAGCGGTCGGTTTGTGCAACGTGCCAGTGATCATGCAAAAAGGCATCGCGCAAATGCTGGGCGCTGACGAGCAAGACTTTGTATTGCAAGTTGCGGGGTTGAACCACTTTATTTGGGCGCGCCAGATCCTGCATGAAGGTCGCGATAAGCTGCAAGAGGTAGTCGAAGAGATCTTATCGGGCAACGATCCTCTCGTTCCACAAAACATTCCTCCATTCGAATGGCCAACAGAACTGCTGCGCAATATGGGGATGATTCCATGCGCATACCTTCGCTACTATTACACCAGCGAAGACATCATGAAGCAGGAAATTGAAGAAGCGAACGGCGAAGGCACACGCGGCGAAGTGGTCAAAGCGATGGAGAAACGTCTGTTCGATATCTACCGCAACCCAGAGCTTAACGAGAAACCAAAAGAACTCGAAAAGCGCGGTGGCCAATATTACTCAGAAGCGGCCTGTGAGCTGATGAGCTCTATCTACAACGACAAGCGCACCATCATGCACGTGAACACTCGCAACAACGGCGCGATTGCGGGCTTGCCGGACGACTGCACTGTGGAAGTCAGCTGTATGATCACCAAATCAGGGCCCGTTGCTTTGAATGTTGCACCGTTCCCAACAGATACGCTGCGCCTGATTCAATTGATGAAGGATTTTGAATCGCTCACTGTCGAAGCAGCGGTCACAGGCAACCGCAACGCGGCGCACCGAGCGTTGATTCTGAACCCACTGGTCACAACAGGAACGATTCTAGAGCAGGCATTGGAAGAGACCATTCAAGCGAACCTCGATTACATGCCGCAGTTTCGTTAATCCTAACTAAAATGCAAAAGGGAGGGCGAGTGCCATCCCTTTTTGTGTTCACATGGTTAGAATAATCTTGCCACTCCGCGCTAGTGATTTTTCTTCAATTTGTTCAAGCGCAGTTTGAAATGCTTCTAACGGTAAGTAGTGTGCAACTGCGAGCTTTATATCCTTGGCAATAAAGTGTTTTAACATTTCAGCGAATACCGTCTTTCTCCCACCTTTACCTACCGATTCTTCCCAATACCGCAAAAAGAATGTACTAAAGTCGATGTTGTTGGC
>NZ_JAWOQP010000123.1:0-1243 GCF_033337375.1 Vibrio sp. YT-17 | reverse complement strand
AAAATTGCCGAAGTGATCGCGAAAGAAACGGGTAAACCAATTTGGGAAACACGGACAGAAGCGGCTGCAATGGCTGGAAAAATCGCTATTTCTATTCGTGCCTACCATGACCGTACTGGTGAAGCGACTCGCGAAGCTGCGGGCAACCAGATTGTATTGCGACATCGTCCTCTTGGCGTAATGGCTGTGTTTGGGCCATATAACTTCCCTGGTCACTTACCGAATGGCCACATCGTTCCTGCCTTGCTAGCGGGGAACACAGTTGTGTTCAAACCATCTGAGCAAACGCCTTGGACTGGCGAGCTAGCTATGAAATTGTGGGAAGAAGCGGGTTTGCCAAAAGGCGTGATCAACCTTGTTCAAGGTGCGAAGGAAACTGGTATTGCGCTGGCTGATGCGAAAGGTATTGATGGCATTCTGTTTACGGGCAGTGCGAACACGGGTCACATTTTGCATCGTCAGTTTGCAGGTCAACCAGGCAAGATGTTAGCGCTAGAAATGGGCGGCAACAACCCGATGGTCATCTCTGATAACTACGGTGATTTGGATGCAACGGTGTACACCATCATCCAATCGGCATTCATCAGTGCTGGTCAACGTTGTACTTGTGCTCGTCGTCTATACGTGCCGTTTGGTGAGAAAGGGGATGCTCTGATCACTAAGCTGGTGGAAGCGACGAAAAACATTCGCATGGATCAACCATTCGCAGAACCTGCGCCATTTATGGGCCCACAAATCTCTGTGGCTGCGGCGAAGTTCATTCTTGATGCGCAAGCAAACCTGCAATCTCTAGGCGGTGAAAGCTTAATTGAAGCGAAAGCAGGAGAGGCGGCGTTTGTTTCTCCTGGCATCATCGATGTGACTAACATTGCTGAGTTGCCAGATGAAGAATACTTCGGACCGCTGCTGCAAGTCGTGCGCTATGAAGGTTTGGATAAAGCCGTAGAGCTGGCGAATGACACGCGCTTTGGCCTGTCGGCAGGTCTTGTATCAACAGACGATCAAGAATGGGAATACTTTGTTGACCACATTCGCGCAGGCATCGTAAACCGCAACCGTCAATTGACGGGCGCAAGTGGTGACGCACCGTTTGGTGGCCCAGGTGCATCAGGCAACCTTCGTCCAAGCGCGTACTACGCGGCGGATTACTGTGCTTACCCTATGGCATCCATGGAAGGGCAGGAGACGGAATTACCTGCGACATTGAGCCCAGGCGTGACGCTTTAAGTTTCAATAACAGGGT
>NZ_JAWOQP010000122.1:0-1249 GCF_033337375.1 Vibrio sp. YT-17 | reverse complement strand
AAGCGCAAGGCGATGACTACAACGCAATCATGATTCAAGCGGTGGCGGATCGTTTAGCCGAAGCTTTTGCTGAATACTTGCATGAGCGTGTCAGGAAAGAAATTTGGGGCTATGCAGCAGATGAAAATCTATCGAATGATGAGCTCATCCGTGAAAAGTACCAAGGGATCCGTCCTGCACCGGGTTACCCAGCTTGTCCTGAGCATACAGAGAAAGGCCCGCTTTGGGAGTTACTGAATGTTGAAGAGAACATCGGTATGTCACTTACAACGAGCTATGCAATGTATCCGGGGGCATCAGTGTCCGGTTGGTATTTCTCACATCCAGACTCTCGCTATTTTGCGATCGCTCAGATCCAAGATGATCAATTAGAGAGTTATGCTGATCGTAAAGGTTGGGATAGGATCGAAGCTGAAAAATGGTTGGGGCCAAACATTAACGGCTAAATCAAGTGAACAAGCAATAAAAAGGGCTGCCAATGTGCAGCCCTTTAATTTGTCGTTGTTCCCTCAAAAATCACGTTATGCTTTTTGAACCACGGTAGTGGTCACTTGAGGGTACAAACCAATGTTATTGTTCGAAGAGCTCTGTATGCAGCTTCTGAATGGCTTGCTTCGCCACCGACTCATTCACAAGGAAGCACAGGTTATGAGGGCTTGCTCCATAACAGATCATGCGTAAGTTCAAATCTTCTAGCGTACCAAACACTTGCTTCGCATAGCCTTTACGTTCACTCATCTTGTTACCAATCAAGGCTACCAAACAAAGGTCATGTTCTACTTCGACCTTACACAACTCTTCCAACTCTTCACGTGCTGCTTGAGGAAGTTGTGGTGCGCCGCCTGAGGTATCAGTTTGATCCAGTGTGAGTGACACACTGATTTCTGAAGTGGTGATAAGGTCTACCGAAATTTTGTGCTTGGCTAAAATCTCAAATACTTTTGCTAAGAAGCCGTACGCATGGAACATGTTCACACTACGCAG
Source organism: Vibrio sp. YT-17 (assembly GCF_033337375.1). Taxonomy (NCBI): domain Bacteria; kingdom Pseudomonadati; phylum Pseudomonadota; class Gammaproteobacteria; order Vibrionales; family Vibrionaceae; genus Vibrio; species Vibrio sp. YT-17. The sequence goes on along the minus strand of NZ_JAWOQP010000122.1, from coordinate 265 downwards.
AGTGACCATCGTTTGATTACAACGCAGAGCGAGAGCCCGAAACAGTGGTGAGCTTTCGACTTGATGACGAATCCACGTGCCGCCTTTTTCTGGTTCTTTGGATGAGCCAACAAAAACCGGGATATCATGGCGCAGAGCAGGGACTAGTGTTGATGGGTGTAATATTTTCGCGCCAAAGTTAGCCATTTCAGAGGCTTCACTAAAACTGATCTCTGGGATTGGTGACGCTTTTGGTGCGATGCGAGGATCTGTTGTGTAAATACCA
>NZ_JAWOQP010000121.1:0-1252 GCF_033337375.1 Vibrio sp. YT-17 | reverse complement strand
ATATTAGTAATGTTGAAACCTTCTCCGTATGGCTGGATTTCCCAGTACTTTCTCGGATTCTTTTTTGCGTATGGCGTTTACCTGCCATTTTGGTCGTTGTGGTTTAAAGAACAGGGTGTTTCTTCCACGGACATTGGTTTACTGGTTGGTTTAGGTTTGGCGACACGCTGCGTGGCTAACATCGTCATTACCCCTCTTGTACACCGAGTTTAACATCTAATGCCAACGTTGCGTTGGTTGAGCTTTGCAGCCCTCATTTTTGTTGGTTTCCACTTTTTTACGGGCGGCAGTTTTTGGCTCATGGCATTGGCAACGGTGTTGTTTAACTTGTGTTGTGGTCCGGTAGTTCCGCTATCAGACGCGATGGCAAACTACTACGCTCGCTTGAAAATGTTGGATTACGGGCGCACGCGTTTGTGGGGATCTATAGCCTTCATTGCGGGTTCAACGGTGGTGGGTTTCCTTGTTGCAGAATTTGGCTCGGATATGATTCTGTACACCGCGATGGTGGGGGTGTTCTTTTCATTGCTTTTCGCGATGCGCAGCATCAATCCAATGCCTGTCACTCGCGGTGACCAGCATGCTGAACGTCCGAAATTATCTGCACTGCTTACCGATAAATCAGTGGTGAAGTTCTTGGTTTTGGTGTCACTTATCCAAGGTAGTCATGCGGCGTACTACGGCTTTAGTGCCATTCACTGGAAAGCGGCGGGTCACTCAGAAGACGTGATCGGCTACTTGTGGAGTCTGGGCGTTGCGGCAGAAGTGGCTGTGTTTGCATTGAGTAAGCGTCTGTTTGCTGGTTGGGCGCTGCGCACGCTGTTTATTGTTGCAGCTTGTGGTGTGATGATGCGTTGGGGAATGACCGCTGCAACAACGTCTATCGTTGCGTTGGTTATCGTGCAACTTCTGCACGGTGTGACATTCGCGACGGCGCACATTGCGGCCATTCAATACATCCAAAACTCTGAAGAGCACAAAATGGTGGCGCTGCAAGCGCTATACAATGCGATCCCGCTTGGCGCATTTATCGCGCTGATGACGGTGCTCAGTGGTTGGGGTTACGAGCACTGGGGCGCGCTGGTGTTCTGGGGTATGGCGGCAATGGGCCTATTGGCGCTGTTCATCAAATTGGACCCTCAAGAGCCTAGCCACAACGTGGTGGATGTGTCTGAAAAGGCACTTGAAACACAGAATTAGACTTCTGTGACAAAGGTTAAAAACTAATCTTTGTCTCCATTGTGAAAGCAGT
>NZ_JAWOQP010000120.1:0-1257 GCF_033337375.1 Vibrio sp. YT-17 | reverse complement strand
AACCATATGCGGGAAATCGTCGTTATTCACATGAAGACACTCATCGAACGGATGATCCTGCTGGTCGCCGTAATAACCGACAGCAGATCCGCTAAGAAACACAGAAGGCGGTTCGGTACTGGCGTGAATCAGCTCAACAATTTGCTCGGTAATTTTCCAGCGACTGTCGCAAATTTTCTCTTTTTGCTGCTCCGTCCAACGTTTGTCTGCGATTGGTTCTCCTGCGAGGTTGATGACGGCATCTATGTTGTTGAGATCGGCGAGTTCATCAAGAGAAGCAAGGTACTCGATATTACCTAAATCAGCGTACTGCAAGCGTTGTTTGGCTTGGTCTGGCGATCGGGTCAGTAACACTATCTGATGAGTGGTGAGCAGTTTGAGTAACTCAGACCCTATAAACCCAGTTCCACCTGTAAGTAATATCTTCATAGCATCTCTTTGAATGTCAATATATTAGAACATTATAGTCGTTTTGCGCCTCGCTTGATCAGTTCCGATCTCCTTATCATGCGTTCTTCCATCTTTCAGATAAATTTTCGTGGTGGCTCATCCAGTTCACATATTGGGAAAATGTAACCAAATGTTAGTGGTGACATAAGGTTGTTCACGTTTGTGAGTAGAAATTTATGCCACACTGAGAGTAGATGATAAGGATATCACCGGACAGGTCTCGCCTTCAGAGCCAATAACTTGTTCGTCAAAGGGAGGATTTGCATGGAAGCACTCACTGCTTTGTTCCGCGCTCTGTTTAACAGTGCCCGCGATCTTCTTCCTATTGTAATTGTTATTACCTTCTTCCAATTGGTGGTTCTGCAAGAGCCTTTACCTAACTTGGTCTCGATTCTTTTTGGTTTGTTGTTGGTCATTTTAGGCCTGACGTTTTTTATTTTCGGGCTAGAACTCGGCTTGTTCCCCATTGGCGAAAATATGGCACAAGCCTTTGCTCGAAAGGGCAGTGTGTTTTGGTTATTGATTTTTGCGTTTTGCTTGGGGTTTGGAACCACGATCGCAGAGCCAGCATTGACTGCTGTTGCAGAAGAGGCCTCAGAGGTGGCGGCTGAAGGCGGGATGATCCCCAATTCCGAACAATCCATGACGGAGTATGGCGTTGGCCTGCGGATAACGGTGGCTTTTTCTGTTGGGATTGCGATTGTGATTGGGGTGCTGCGCATCTTAAAAGGGTGGCCAATTCATTACATGATCATCGGTGGTTATGTTGGCGTTGTGACTCTCACTTGGTTTGCGCCAGAGTCGATC